>CAIYKV010000160.1 GCA_903926855.1 uncultured Bacteroidota bacterium
GACCAATCAATTCCCTTTCATCGATACTTAACCTTTGATATTTATTCATTACAACAATTTAACTTAGTTAAACTGTTGCATTAGAAACTTGAAGCTGAGATATAAAACATTGCCGAATCATAAAGATGAAAAGGGTCATGTAGAAATATGGGGATTAAAAGTAAATGAAGATAGTAAATAGCCTATGAAAATTTCTTTGTTAAGTCATTCTGATTCTTCAGAATGACTTTTTTTGTGCTTGCTTAGTGTAAAACAATCTGATTAAATTTTCCATATTCTTTTCAACGATCAATATTCAAATACTAAAAAGCTATATTTTTAAACTAATTTTTAGCGCAAAAAACCAAAGCTTGGTGAATGATGAATAATCATGATTTTATCCCATTGACAGCTTCTGACGGATCCAAGTTAGAAGCTTATATTGCTTTCCCGGAATCAGATCAACCTTTTCCTGCTATTATTCTTTTACAGGAAGCATTTGGCGTTAATTCACATATTCGCTCTATTGCAGATCGCTTATGTGCAGAAGGTTTTGGAGTTATTGCACCTGATCTATTTCATAGAACCGCAAAAAGAATTGAAGTGGCCTATACGGATATTGCAAGTGTATATCCCATTTTGGAAAAGATTACCATAGATAGTTTAAGCAATGATCTGATAGCTTGCTATACCTGGCTTCAACAACAAGAGAATGTGAACAAGGATAAAATCGGTAGTATCGGGTTCTGCTTAGGTGGAAGGGTTTCCTTCCTTGCCAATGCTATTTTACCATTAGCAGCAGGAGTATCTTATTATGGAGGTGGATTGGATAAAATGGGTGACTATGCGAACAAATTACACGGGACTCATTTGTTTTTTTGGGGGGGACTGGATACACATATTTCAATTGAAAAAATAGATTCTATACTTGCTGCTGTCAAAGCTGCCGGGAAAGATTATACCAGTGTGATGATTTCGTATGCAGAACATGGGTTTAATTGTGACGAAAGAAAAAGTTATCATCCGAAAGCTGCAAAAGAAGCCTGGGCACATACCTTGGCATTTTTTAGGGATAGATTATTGGGGTAATGATATGCAGGAAGCAAAAGCTCATGTAAGTCTTATTTTTTCTCTATCATATCCCAAAGATTGCCATATAAATCCTTAAAAACAATTACAGTCCCATAAACTTCTTCTCTTGGTACACCGATAAAATGTATTCCTATTTCTAACATTGAATGGTAGTCTCTGTAAAAATCATCCGTATACAGAAACAGAAATACCCTGCCACCAGTCTGGTTCCCTATTCTTGATTCTTGTTCTTGGTTAGCAGCTTTGGCCAGCAAAAGACAGGTTCCATGGGAGCCTTTGGGTGCCACCCGAACCCAACGCTTGGTTTCACTGAGTTGGGTATCTTCCAAAAGCGTAAACGATAATTTTTGTGTATAAAAGGCAATGGCTTCATCATAGTCTTTTACTACCACGGCTATTTGAGAAATTTCTTGGTTCATAAAATTTACTTGAGCAAACACTTGATTTCATTTAATTTCATCAAAGCTTCTACAGGTGTAAGCCGATTAATATCCATATCTGTCAGCATTTTTCTGATATCCTCAAAAGTTTGTGAATGGGCATCAAATATAGAAAGCTGCATTTTTGGTGCAGAAAGGTTTTGTATATTTTTCTGGAAATTATCTTTCTGCTCTTTCCCGTCTTCGTCTACATGTTTTTCTTCCAGCTGTTTCAGGATATCATTGGCCCGGTTAATCAGTGAGGGAGGCATACCCGCCATTTTGGCTACATGAATACCAAAACTATGTGTACTGCCACCGGGGGCAAGTTTGCGTAAAAAAATAATTTTATTGCCTACTTCTTTGTTGGTAACATGATAGTTCTTAACCCTGGGTAATTTTTCTTCCAACTCATTCAGCTCATGGTAATGTGTGGCAAATAAAGTTTTGGGTGCAGCAGGGGAGGTATGTAGGTATTCAACAATACTCCAAGCGATCGATATACCATCATAAGTAGATGTGCCTCTGCCAATTTCATCCAATAAAATGAGACTTCTTTGCGAAATATTATTAATGATACTGGCTGTCTCATTCATTTCCACCATAAAAGTAGATTCGCCGCCACTCAGGTTATCACTCGCACCCACCCTAGTAAAAATTTTATCGGTAATAGGTATTGAGGCAGAGGCAGCAGGCACAAAGCTTCCCATATGTGCCATTAGTGTAATAAGAGCGGTTTGCCTGAGAATAGCACTCTTACCACTCATATTCGGACCGGTTAAAATAATGATCTGTTGATTCAGCGGGTCTAAGCTGATATCATTCGATACATATATATCACCAAACGGTAAATTTCTTTCTATTACCGGATGTCGGCTTTCTTTTAATTCCAGATCAAAGCCATTGTGTAATTGCGGCTTCTTGTATTGATACTGTATTGCATTTTCTGCAAAACAGATCAGGCAGTCGATGGTTGCCAGTATATTTCCATTTACCTGGATAGGAGCAATATAATCCTGAAGCGCAAGAAGCAAGGAATCATAAAGAGCCAATTCGATGGACATGATCTTATCCTCTGCCCCCATGATCTTTTCTTCATATTCTTTCAACTCGGGGGTAATATATCTTTCGGCATTTACCAGTGTTTGCTTACGGATCCAATCGGTAGGTACTTTGTTTTTATGTACATGTGTTACCTCCAAATAATAACCGAATACATTATTAAAACTGATCTTTAAAGAGGATATCCCTGTTTTTTCTGCTTCCCTTTGCTGGATGCCTTGCAAATATTCCTTTCCTCCTGATGCAATATTTCGTAACTGGTCCAATTCTGCATGAACACCTTCTTTAATAACACCTCCTTTGGCAGCAGCTACAGGTGGTGTTTCAGTAATCTCAGATAGTATCTTCTCAACAATCAACTGACAACCATTCAATGCATCTGAAAGCCTTTGCAGATAAGGACTACTGCTTTTTTCACAAGCCTGTTTGATCAATGCAGTTTGCTGCAGGCCTTTGGCAAGATGCGTGACTTCTCTTGGGTTGATCTTCTTATTAGGGATCTTGCTTACCAGCCTTTCAATATCACCGCATAATTTAATAGAATGAGATATTTGTTTTCGCAGTTCAGTTTCCAATATAAAAAGGGAAACCGTATCCAAACGTTCATTGATTTTAATTTCATTTTTTAAAGGAAATAACATCCATCTTCTGAGTAAACGGGCACCCATCGGACTAACTGTATTATCCAGCACTTTTAATAAGCTGTTTCCATTATCAACACCGGTATATAATAATTCCAGATTACGGATAGTAAAACGATCCATCCATAAAAAATCATCTCTTTCCATCCTTTGTAAGGAGGTGATATGTTGCAGATTGGGATGTTCGGTTTCTTTCAGGTAATATAAAATTGCCCCGGCAGCTACAACACCCTGGTGCAGATCTTCAATACCAAAACCTTTTAAAGAATGTGTCTGAAAATGTTTTAAAAGACTCTCTTTGGCAAAAGCTTCATCAAAAATCCAACTCTCCATAGTGTAAGTATAAAACCTGGCGCCAAATACTTCTTTGAATTTTTTCTGAAAACTACGTTGGAAAATAACTTCGGCAGGCTGTAAACTTTGTAATAGTTTATCAATATACTCTTCATTACCTTCTGCGATAAAAAACTCTCCGGTAGAAATATCCAGAAACGCAATTCCGCTTTCTTTTTCAGTAAAATGAACGGCTGCCAGAAAATTATTACTATTATTTTCAAGTAGCTTATCGTTTGTGGCAATACCCGGCGTTACCATTTCGGTTACACCTCGTTTTACAATTCCTTTTACTGTTTTGGGATCTTCCAGCTGGTCGCAGATAGCTACCCGGTAACCTGCTTTTACCAGTTTATGCAGGTAAGTATCCAATGCATGATGTGGAAAACCAGCCAATTCACTAGAGGAAGCTGCGCCGTTATTGCGTTTGGTAAGGGTAATGCCCAGCACTTTAGACGCTACAATCGCATCCTCACCAAAAGTTTCATAAAAATCACCTACCCGAAACAGTAAAACTGCGTCAGGGTATTTTTGTTTGATGGCCCTATGCTGCTGCATCAACGGTGTATCGGCACTTGATTTAGACATGGACAACAAATATACCAATGCACTTTAACTAGTCGCCGCATGTGGAAAAGAATGATAGGAAATTTTTAAGTAGGAGATACAGGTTACGTGTTGGATTTAAGCAGATAGTCCCTGCCTGATAAATCCAACCCGTAACCCGTAACCTGCAACTCATCACTTACTTAAAACCCCATCCCCCCAGCCGGTCTTGGCTTGGGTAATTCTTTACGAGGCAGTTTTGCATCACGTTGTGCGGCATCATATACAAATGCTGCTACAATGGTTGAAATCTGCTTTAGATCATCTGGTAAAAGATGATCATACACATCCATATTGCTATGGTGGTTACGGGTATCATATTCAATAGGATCCTGGATAAACTGGAAACCGGGTAGTCCTACTGCATCAAATGACTGGTGATCCGTTCCACCTGTATTACTAACGGTTACAGTAGTTGCTCCCAGATCATTGAATGGAGCCAGCCACTGGGCAAAAATATCTTTACAGGCTTCATTCCCCTGCAGATAAATACCGCGTATTTTACCCGTACCGTTATCTATATTGAAATAAGAGGAGAATTTCTCATGGGCGGGCAGCAACTGCATGGTGGCAGGGTCTGCAAAAGTTTTCTTTACATAGCCTCTGGAACCCAATAATCCCTCTTCTTCACCACTCCATAAACCAATCCGGATGGTCCTTTTAAAGGAAATACCCAATGATTTTAAAATGCGGATAGCTTCCAACATCACGGAAGACCCGGATGCATTATCGGTAGCTCCTGTTCCTGTTTGCCAGGAGTCCAAATGTGCTCCAATCATAACCACTTCTTCTTTTAATGCTGGGTCAGTTCCAGGAATTTCGGCTATTACATTATACCCCTGGGTATCTTTTGTATGGAATTTCGTTTTTACATCTACTTCCATTTTTACAGGCACACCCGCTTTCGCCAATCGTAAAATCGTATTGTAATCTTCAATACCCAATACAATATCCAGGAAATTCTCCGGGTCTGTGGCTTTATAATTTCCACCGCCCTGGGCAAAAATGGTTCCATCATGGCTACGTGGACTACCACTACTAATAATGGCTACAGCCCCATCATTTTTTGCCATTTCTTTCAATATGGCCAGAATCCGTTGGGCACCACCTCCTCGTCCCGCAAACTGTGCTCTTTGTCTTCTCAAAGCAGCGGTATCATTTGGGTTAATTGCTGCTCTGGGAGGAGGCAGTTTGGCGCTGGCCATCTTGGCCAGGTCAGAGTCCTCATAACGGTGTGCATCGGCTTTAAAACTGGGTTTATAAGCCATCAACTGATCCAATACAATGATTTTACCCTTTAATTGGCCGCGGTAACCTTCTAAAGCCATGGTATCTGCAGCGGTGATTACGATCACATCTGCATTTTTCAATCCTTTGGTACCAGCACACCAGGCTTTTGGATAGGCAGATAAAGGTTTATAATAGGGAGCAGATATCGCAACATAACTTTTTTCCAGTTCCCATCCTTTTCCAAACTCACCCCATGGGTCAATCGCTGCATTCTGCAAACCCCAACCAGCGAGGGTTTCTTTGGCGTAAGTAGCTGCACGTATAAATCCGGGAGAAGCCGTAAGCCGGTTACCACTCTTATCAGTAAGGTTAAATGCAATATCCATTACCTTGGAATTCTCCAGGCCTTCTTTTCGGATTTTTTGCATGATAGTGTTGTCAATTTTCTCGTCCTGGCTAATACCGGCAAAGGGGATTGCCAATGCCAACAGGACCGCTAAGGGGGCATTTTTTCTCATAATTGCATAGATTTAAGGAAATAGTAAAATAATGATTTCCCCGGAAAACACACTATCGATTATTTGAATGGTTGAGTTTACCTTTGCGGGATGCGAAAACTGAGCATGGATGAACTGGGACGGAAGTCAGTAGATGAATTCAAGAAAGCCCCCAAAACACCCATTATCGTAGTATTGGATAATATCCGCAGCATGCATAATGTGGGCAGTGTGTTCAGAACCGCCGATGCTTTTCTGGTGGAAGCCATTTTTTTATGCGGGTATACTCCCCAACCCCCTCATCGTGATATACATAAAACAGCTCTGGGGGCAACAGAAACGGTCGACTGGCTGTATTTTCCTACTACCTTGGAAGCCATCGAAACACTTAAGGCGCGCAATTATACGTTATTTGCGGTAGAGCAGGCTTTGGGTAGTATTTCTCTTGAAAAATTCCCGGAACCTGAAACCAAACTAGCGGTTGTATTTGGAAATGAAGTAGAAGGGGTGAATGCCGAAGTCGTCAACTTATGCAATGGGTGTATAGAAATTCCTCAGTGGGGCATGAAACACTCACTTAATATTTCCGTTGCTGCCGGAATCGTTCTTTGGAAACTGGCAGAATACCGGTTTAAACAAACAGAAACTAACTAAATCAGTAAGATTATGTCGGCTATTAAAAAATACCTGAGCCTTGTAAAATTCTCACATACGATTTTTGCCTTACCCTTTGCTTTAATCGGTTTTGTGCTGGGCGTTACCCATGCAACGGGTAGTTTCGATTACCAAAATATATTGATCAAATTTCTGCTGGTATTGGTTTGTATGGTAACAGCCAGAAGTGCTGCCATGGCATTCAACCGGTACCTCGACAGACATTTTGATGCAAAAAATCCACGGACCGCTATCAGGGAAATCCCCAGAGGAATCATATCACCCAATAGTGCTTTGCGTTTTGTGATATTGAATTGTCTGATATTTACAGTTGCCTGTTTTTTTATCAATTCCCTTTGTTTCTTTTTATCACCTGTCGCACTCTTTGTAATCCTGTTTTATAGTTTTACCAAACGCTTTACCGCTTTGTGTCACCTGGTATTAGGCCTTGGCCTTTCCCTTGCACCAATAGGCGCGTATTTATCCGTTACAGGACAATTTGCTGTTCTGCCAATCCTGTTTTCATTTGCAGTTATTTTTTGGGTGAGTGGATTTGATATTATCTACGCCTTGCAGGACATCGATTTTGATCAGTCACAAAACTTATATTCAATCCCCAGTGTATTGGGTAAATCAAAAGGATTAAGAGTATCAGAAATGTTGCATATATTAAGTGCAGTTTCCGTAATAGCTGCCGGAATCTATGGAGATTTTCATTGGTTATACTGGGTAGGCATCGGTGTATTTACCGGCATGTTATTATACCAACATTCCATCGTAAAGCCCTCCGATTTGAGCAAGGTAAATATTGCTTTTATGACCGCAAATGGAATTGCCAGCGTCGTTTTCGGAATTTTAGTAATTGCAGATAGGTTTCTTAATTAAACCACTGTTAATTATTAATTGTTAATTATTAATTGTTAATTA
>CAIYKV010000161.1 GCA_903926855.1 uncultured Bacteroidota bacterium
ATTCAAAAGTCAAAATTCAAAAGCCAAAAGCCAAAAGCCAAAAGCCAAAAGCCAAAAGCCAAAAGCCAAAAGCCAAAAGCCAAAGCAATCCGTAAAACGCAAATTAACCCGAATATTTTTTGATTTTTTACTTTTGAATTTTGACTTCTATTACCTAAGTTTCAAAACAATCAGCAATATCATGTCATTACTCCATTACGATCCAGTTAAATACAAAACGCCTACCGGAACATTATTGAACTGTAAGGGATGGGTTCAGGAAGCTGCATTGAGGATGTTGTTGAATAATCTGAACCCGGAAGTTGCGGAAAGGCCGGATGATTTGATTGTATATGGTGGAAGGGGGAAAGCGGCGAGAAATTTTGAGAGCCTGGATCTGATTATAAAATCGTTGAAAGACCTGAATGATGATGAGACTTTGTTGATTCAGAGCGGGAAGCCTGTAGCTATTTTACAAACACATGTAAATGCACCAAGGGTATTGCTTTCCAATTCACAATTGGTTCCCAAATGGGCTACTTGGGAACATTTTACGGAGTTGGAGAAAAAAGGTTTGATGATGTATGGACAAATGACGGCCGGATCATGGATTTATATTGGATCGCAGGGGATTGTACAAGGTACTTATGAAACATTTGCCGCGGTAGCAGATAAACATTTTGGAGGAACACTTAAAGGCACCCTGAGTGTTAGTGCCGGTTTGGGCGGAATGGGTGGTGCACAGCCTCTGGCGATCAGCATGTGTGGAGGAGTTTCATTAATAGCAGAAGTGGAAGAATGGAGAATAGATAAACGACTGGAAACAAAATACCTGGACGTGAAATTTTCAGAAATTGATGAAGCCATTGATTATGCACTGGCTGCAAAAAAAGCAAAACAGGCGATTAGTATTGGAGTGGTAGCCAATGCGGTTCATTTACTGAACCGATTGATAGAAAGAAATATAATGGTTGATATACTTACTGATCAGACATCGGCTCATGATCCATTGATCGGTTATATACCACATACTTTATCAAATAGGGAAGCGGCTGATTTGAGAAATAGTAATCCGGAAGAATACCTGAAACTAAGTTACCAGAGTATGCGATTGCATGTTGAATTGATGATTGCTATGCAAAAAAACGGGGCCATCACATTCGATTATGGAAATAATTTACGTGCCAGGGCCCAGGAGAATGGGTTGACAAATGCATTTGATTTTCCGGGTTTTGTTCCTGCGTATATACGTCCGCTTTTTTGTGAAGGCAAAGGCCCTTTCCGTTGGGCTGCACTAAGCGGAGATCCCCAGGATATTGCGGTTACGGATGCTTTGGTAATGGAACTTTTCCCCGAAAATAAAAGCATGCTTCGCTGGATGAAAATGGCTAAAGAAAAAATTGCTTTTCAGGGGTTGCCAGCAAGGATCTGTTGGCTGGGACAGGGGGAAAGAGAAAAAGCAGGATTGGCTTTTAATGAACTTGTTAGGACCGGTAAAGTAAAAGCGCCCATTGTGATTGGGCGTGATCATTTGGATACGGGATCAGTGGCTTCCCCCAATCGTGAAACCGAAGCCATGCTGGATGGATCGGACGCCGTTGCCGATTGGCCTGTATTAAATGCTTTAGTAAATACCGCCGGAGGAGCCAGTTGGGTAAGTCTGCACCATGGAGGAGGGGTAGGAATGGGATATAGTATTCATGCCGGAATGGTAATTGTGGCTGATGGAACTGATGCCGCTGCAGCGAGACTTAGCAGGGTTTTAAGAAATGACCCGGGAATGGGTGTCATACGTCATGCCGATGCCGGTTATGATCTGGCACTGACCACCCTCCGTAAGTTTGGATTAAGCATTGTAGACAGATTACAATAATCGCTATTCTCTATTAGTCCTTTGCAATAATTACGCATAAAATGGGGATTGAAGGATAATTTATATCAGGTATAAATACTGGTTTTTTGCTTTTTGTGCGATTGTATGTTTGTAGGATACCATTTTATCCACTATCATGCAACATCCTCTGATACAGGAAAGTATATATGAAGTTCGGGGGCAAAAAATAATGCTCGATCGTGATCTGGCAAAATTGTATGAAGTACCGGTAAAATCATTGAATCTTGCAGTAAAACGAAATGCAGATCGATTTCCTCCGGATTTTATGTTTAAACTAACCAAGGAAGAATTTACCAACTTGAGGTTTCATTTTGAAACCTCAAGTTGGGGAGGGAACAGATACCTGCCATATGCATTTACCGAATTGGGTGTTTCCATGCTTTCGAGTGTATTACATAGCTCCCGTGCTATTCATATGAATATCCTGATTATGCGCACTTTTGTCTTTATCAGGCAAAATGTTCATACCTACCAGGAATTGGCGGATGAAATGGAGGAAATAAAACAAAGAGTGGGTAACCACAGCGAACAGTTGGAATTGCTTTATGAAGCCATTGAAAATTTTCTGGATACTAAAACAGAAAAAAACAGTTGGGAGGATAGAGAACGTATTGGGTTCAAAAAGGCTTGATGGTGTTAGTCAAGCATGCGCATAAAAAAGGAACAAATAAACAAGATGGATTTTCATTGATAGCTCCATTTTTGTTCTTCTGTTCCTATTCCTGCCAACGCCATTTAAAACGATCAACTTCCTCTTGAACCGCCGGTTTTGATCGGTTTTTTATTGGCCCCGGCTGCTTTGGCCCCGGGTTTGGCGATAAATTTCGAACCCTGTAATCCCCCTTTCAGGCCTTTACTTCCGGGTTTTCCGCTGTTTTTATTGTTTACGGGTAATGACATTGTATCTTTTTTTTGCTGATGAAAATTTCGGTGTTAAGGTAAGCCGTTTTTGGCTATTTTCAAATTATGAAACGATTTCGCTTTCAGGTAAATAAATAATACTACACTATGGGTAAAGGAAGACTGGAAGCATTTAGTGATGGGGTACTGGCCATTATCATTACGATTATGGTATTGGAAATGAAAGTTCCGTTAGGGGATCAATTGATTTCATTGAAGCCTTTGCTACCCGTTTTTATCAGCTATATCCTGAGTTTCATTAATATCGGAATCTACTGGAATAATCACCATCATTTATTTCATGCGGCTACGAAAATCAATGGAAAAGTAATGTGGGCCAATATCCATTTGCTTTTTTGGTTGTCACTTCTGCCTTTTGCCTCTGGCTGGATGGGCGAAAACCATTTTGCATCCTGGCCTACTGCCTTATTTGGTGTTGATCTGTTTATGGCCGGCCTTGCATACTATATTCTTGCCAAATCCCTGGTTACCCTGCATGGAAAAAACTCTACATTGGCAAAAGCTGTTGGAAATGATACAAAAGAAAAAGCTTCTGTTATTATATATGCTCTGGGTATTGCACTTGCCTGTTTTAATGGATGGATTAGTTTATCCCTGTATGCTGCAGTTGCTTTATTATGGTTAATTCCTGACAGAAGAATTGAGAGAAAAATAAATGATGATCATAGTCAGGAAGTATAAGCTTACCGTTAGTCCAACCTTTTCATCAACTCATCATCAATCTTCCTGAATAGATGATAAGGTTTATACGCCCGCCATTCCGGAATATCCATTAATTCGATATAATAGTTCAGTTTTTTCTTTTTGAAATCCTGTTGGGTGGCTTCCGGCATATTTAATGAAATGGCCCATCCATTCTGCTCGCTCAGTTCTTCATACCATTCCTGGTAATATTCTTTATCACTGCTATGAAAATTAAGTACGTTCTCTGTAATCAGTATGTATTTATAAATACCCTGGTTATATAAGAGATCCATCACTTCCTTTTTCAATTCCATGATATCATTTTCAATCGCATCATTCCATTCTCCCAACAATTCAATGATGGCAAAATTCAACTCATAGTCAACGTAAATAATTTTGAGATAAAGCGTCTTACTGCCAAAATCATCCCATTGTGGATGGATATAATAATTATATACTGTTTGAGAAAATGTAAACTCGCTGTACTTCCTCCCAAAAAAAGGTGATTTGGGATCTTCTTCGGCAATGTAGATATGCCTCCAGTTATAAAAAGGTTCTATATCATGCATACTATATCAGCTAAGAAGCGGTAGCGGCTTCTACTGCTTTTTTTACACTTCCGTGTTTTAATAACAGGTCTTTTGCTTTTTCGTAATCTGTAAGCGATAGACCATCCATCACCATTTTCACTCCTCTGTCAACCAACTTTACATTACTTAATTGCATGTTCACCATTTTATTGTCTTCAACCCGTCCCAATTGAATCATAATAGAGGTTGATATCATATTCAAAACCAGTTTTTGTGCTGTACCACTTTTCATTCGGGTACTACCCGTAACGAATTCAGGTCCCACTACGACTTCAACAGGATAATCTGCCTCGGCAGAAACCGGTGAGGATGGATTACAACTGATACTACCTGTAATAATTCCCCTTTTGCGACATTGTTTTAAAGCCCCAATTACATAGGGTGTTGTGCCACTGGCGGCAAGTCCTACTACCACATCCTTATCACTAATAAAATGTTTTTGCAGATCTGTCCAACCATCCTCAGCACTATCCTCTGCAAATTCCACTGCCTGGGTTATAGCTTTTTCTCCGCCTGCAATTAGTCCGATCACCAGTCCATACGGAACCCCAAAAGTAGGTGGACATTCACTCGCATCAACAATTCCCAATCTGCCACTGGTGCCCGCGCCTATATAGAATAATCTTCCCCCAGCCAGCATTTTATCGCTGATGGCTGAAACCAGTTTTTCAATTTGAGGGATGGCTCTTTCAACGGCTTCCGGAACGGTTTTATCTTCTTTATTGATATTTTTCAGCAAATCCAGAATCGGCATATTCTCCAGATGCCTGTAAATAGAAGCTTGTTCAGTTACTTTAATAAACTCTGACATATCCGTTTTTTATCGATGATATTCTATTAGTCCCTGCATAGGGGCTTTTAATACTTTTCCAAGTTCCAATTCATAGGTATTGCAAAGTTCTTTCAATACATCCCTAAATCCAAATGCGATACTTCCAATAAAATGAATGGGTAGTGTCCAGCTTTCCCGGTATTTATATAAATGCGTAAAATAAAAATCGTTTAACCCATCCTCTATAATATTCTCAATCATATAATGTCCCCTGTTCTCTGCCAGAAATATGGCAAAAGATGCCAGGTAGCGGTTCGCCAGGGGATGTTTATATACTTGTTCTAATATATCAATTCCGCTTGTCTGAAATCGTTTCTCAAAACGGGCACTCAGGTCCTCGTCAAAAGTGTTGTAAAGATAATATTGTACTACTTTTTTACCAAGATAGGCCCCGCTGCCTTCATCTCCCAGAATATAACCAATACCCGGACTATTCTTTACAATCTTTCTTCCATTATAGTAACAGGAATTGGAACCGGTACCCAATATACAGGCAATGCCTTTCCCTTTTCCGCATAAAGCCCTTGCCGCAGCCAGCAAATCGGTTTGCACTTCTGTTTTTGCCCCGGGAAATGTTTTTTTCAATACTTTTTTAATGATCGCCAGATTATCCGGATTACTGAGGCCGGTACCATAAAAATGGACTTCCGTAATCTTAGCGTTCTTTAATTTGGGGAGTAATTCTTTGTTAAGAAGTGCCAGTATCTGCTCAGGACTAAGAAAATAGGGGCTAATGCCCTGCGTGGTTATTTTCCTGGTTTTCCCTTTTTCTACCAGACACCATTCGCATTTTGTGGCTCCGCTGTCGGCAATCAATATTATGGACATACACTAAAGTTAACTATGAACTGCGAATTATAGATGACAAAACCCGGTTACAGGTCTTAATCAGACTGCAACTTAGCCCTTTCATCCTAAAAGCGCAAACCTTTCAGCAGCATGTAAACTTAAATAAGGATATTTGCTTTTAAACATTTAAGATACAAAGAAGCGATAATTATGGGAAGTAAAAAAATGCAGGTTTGGTTACCAATGGTTTTTGCGTTGGTAATGATTGCAGGAATGGTGATAGGTTATCAGTTAAAGGAAAAGACATCCGGGAACCGTTTTTTCAATCTTACGGGTCATTCCTCCTTACAGGAATTACTGGAATTGGTGAAAGGCAAATATGTTGATAAACTGGCTTCAGACAGTATAAACCAGCTGGCAGCCAATGAATTACTGTCACATCTTGATCCGCATTCCGTATACATACCTTCCAGTCACCTGAAAGAGGTAAACGAACAGTTGATGGGGAATTTCCAGGGAATTGGGGTTGAGTTTCAGATTTTTAATGATACGGTGAATGTAATGAATGTGATTAAGGACGGGCCTTCCGAAAAAGCAGGCTTGCAGGTAGGCGATAAGTTTATAAAAGTGGATGATAGTATTGTGATCGCCGGTAAAAATATCAACGCAGATAAAATTCGTCAGTTATTACGAGGAGAGCAAAATACAAAAGTAAATCTGCAGCTAAAAAGAGGGGATCAGTTAAAAAATGTAACGATTATTCGGGGTGTTATCCCGGTTGCTTCGGTTGATGCTGCCTATATCATTGCTCCGGGAACAGGATACCTGCGGATCAACAAATTTGCCGACCGTACTTATGAAGAGTTTATGCAAAACATGGAGAAATTGCAAAAACTGGGAATGAAACAGTTGATTCTGGATTTGAGGGGAAATGGTGGCGGATTGATGAAAGAAGCGGTAGATATTGCTGATGAATTTTTAAGTGGAGATAAACTAATTGTGTATACCGAAGGGGAACATGCCCCAAGGCTTGAATACCATGCCAAGCGAGATGGAATTTTTGAAAATGGAAAACTGGAGGTGTTAATTGATGAAACTTCTGCTTCGGCAAGTGAAGTGTTGGCCGGGGCATTACAGGATTGGGACAGGGCAACCATTATTGGCAGAAGGTCATTTGGGAAAGGGCTGGTACAACAGCAGTTTCAATTATCTGACGGAAGCGCGGTTAGGTTAACTATTGCCCGCTATTATTCTCCTTTGGGCAGAAATATTCAAAAGCCCTATACAAAAGGAAAAGAAGAATATGAAGAGGAACTCTCAGAAAGATTTCATAATGGAGAAGTGTTGAAAGGTGATACAGCAAAGCCCAAGGGTAAAGCATTTAAAACTCCTGCCGGACGAATTGTATACGGTGGAGGTGGGATTACACCGGATATTTTTGTTCCTTTTGATACTACCCATATGGAACCGGGTTTACTAAAACTCTATTATAAGAACACATTGGGAAATTTTGTATATCATTATTATATGGAAAACCCTGAGTTCTTTAAAAAGATGGCTTCACCTGGTGATTTGGCAAATAAATTTACTCCGGGCGATAAAGAATGGAAAAGTCTGGTTTCTTTTGCAAAGAAAGATAGTGTTGAATTGACCGGGATTACGGCCAAAGACAAGATGATGTTGTTACAAAGAGTGCAAAGTTTTATGGCGAGGCAAATCTGGCGGACCGAAGGATATTTTGAAGTATCCAACAAATCTGATTCTACTGTTCAGAGAGCGATTGAACAGATGAAATAAACGATGTTTTTGTCAAAGAGCCTTATTTCAGTAAGGCTCTTTTTGTATAATCTTGTAAAGAAGAAAAAACGACAAATCTAACCAGACAAATACAAAAAAATTACTGACCACCGTCATGGAAAAAACGTGCATAAATCATTTTCCATTGCTCCGATTATTTCGTATTTTTATTTTTCATCATAGATATATTCTTAAAAATAAGAACCTATGGGTCCGGTTTCCTTAATTGCTTTGTTTATTGCTGCGGTTCTGTTTTCAGCTGGTGGCATTTTGGTTGGAAAAATTTTAGTAAAAGGTAGCCGTAACCCACAAAAGGGACAGGCATATGAGTGTGGGATACCTACCACTACTTCCCCCTGGCACCAGTTTAATGTGGGTTATTATCTCTTCGCTTTATTATTCCTGATTTTTGATGTTGAATTGGTATTTCTTTACCCATGGGCAGTAGTGGTTAAGCAATTGGGTATGGTTGCTTTTTTTGAGATACTGGTATTCATCTTTATATTATTCATGGGTTTCTTATACGCACATAAAAAAGGAGCATTAACATGGAGTTGAGGGAAGAAATCGTAGAAAACAATAAAGAGTTTCCAGGTCAGGTGCTTCCTGTTCCGGGAGGTGGAATTATTGTAAGCACTTTTGAAGATATTGTAAACTGGGCCCGCTCCAACTCATTATGGCCTCTCACATTTGCGACGAGTTGCTGTGGTATTGAAATGATGTCGGTGGCTTCCTCCAAATATGATTTTTCCCGTTTTGGTTTTGAAGTGGCCAGGGCAACACCCCGCCAGGCAGATGTTATCATTATTGCCGGCACCATCGTTAATAAAATGGCCCCTGTGCTCAAGAGATTATATGATCAGATGGCTGATCCCAAATATGTAATTGCCATGGGTGCATGCGCGATTAGTGGGGGTCCATTTTTTTATAATACTTATTCTGTAGTAAAAGGAGCGGATCATGTGATACCGGTAGATGTGTACATACCCGGGTGTCCGCCCAGACCAGAAGCTTTGCTACACGCATTGATTACTTTACAGGAAAAAATTAAAAGTCGATTAACCCTGGATCAACTCAGGAAGCCCGATACCCAATAGACTGGATAGTATATGCAGAACGAAGAGATAAAAGAATATATCATTTCACAGGAACCCGAAGCCAAGTTTGATGAAACTGGTGAATGGTTGAATGTAATCATCAATCCGTTGAGCTGGCGCTTGCTGGCAGAAAAATTAAAGCATGCTGATTTACAGTTGGATTATTTGTTTTGCCTAACCTGTATTGACTGGAAGACCCATCTTACTATGGTGTATCATCTTACTTCAACAAAATACAGGCACTCCATTGTAATTAAAACGGATATTAATCGCACCGCACCTCAAATAGAAACCGTGTCTGATATTTGGCGTACAGCAGAATTTCATGAAAGAGAAGTATTTGAATTATTCGGTGTAGAGTTTCTCCATCATCCTGATCTGCGAAAATTAATACTCACAGATGATTTTGAAGGATATCCTTTGCGAAAAGATTTCGAGGATCCTATTAATATGATTAAATTATAGCAGAGCGGATGTATACCCAAACGGAAATTATCAAAGATACCACCCAACTCAATTCCAATGGAAATGAAGGAGAGTTGGTAATCAATGTGGGGCCTCAGCACCCGGCCACCCATGGTGTATTACATCTGGTGATCACTTTGAATGGTGAGACCATCAAAAAAATCGAACCCCATCTGGGATATATTCATCGGTCCATAGAAAAAATGTGTGAGAGCCTTACTTACCGCCAGTTTATCTATGTTACCAGTCGAATGGATTATCTGTCTGCCCATATCAATAATCTTGCCTGTGCTTTATGCGTAGAAAAAGGTATGCAGATTGAAGTGCCTGAAAGGGCACAGGTGATCAGGATACTGATGAGTGAACTTACCCGAATTGCATCGCATGAATTATGGGTAGGAGCAATGGCCATGGATCTCGGCGCTTTTACACCTTTCTTTTATACGTTCCGCGAAAGAGAAGTGATCAATGATATTATGGAGCAGACCTGTGGCGCAAGACTGACCATGAATTATATGGTGCCGGGAGGAACTATGTATGATCTGCATCCTGATTTTCAAAATAGAGTAAAAGCATTTATCATCCAGTTTACATCAAAAGTGACTGAACTGGAAGACCTGATTGCGAATAATATTATTTTCCAAAACCGTACGAAAGGAGTGGGTGTTCTGTCAGCGGAAGATGCGATTTCTTATGGTTGTACCGGTCCGGTAGCAAGAGGAAGCGGGGTGAGTTGTGATATTCGTAAAATTCAACCGTATTCCGGATATGAGAAAGTTTCCTTTGAAGAAGTGTTGGAACCAGCCGGTGATTCCTATGCACGTTACCTGATCCGGATCAGAGAAATGTATCAATCCATATCTATTATAGAGCAACTGATTGACAATATACCCGAAGGTGATTTTCAAGCAAAAACAAAAGCGGTTTTGAAATTGCCCAAAGGGGAGTTTTATACCAGGGTAGAGACTGCTCGTGGTGAATTGGGTGTATATATTGTAAGTGAAGGTGGAACTACCCCTTACCGGATTAAATTCAGATCACCAGGCTTTTCAAACCTGTCTGCACTGAATCATATGGTAAAAGGCAGTAAAATAGGAGACCTGATGGCCACGATGGGCACTTTGGATCTGGTAATACCGGATATTGACAGATAAAAAGAAGGAATAAAATATAAACAGAAATGAGGATTGAGCTTGAATAGAATCTTCAAAATCATCAGATCTGTTTAACAGGCAATTGTAAAGATTAAATCAATACCATGTTCAGCCTTGCGCATATTACACAAATCATTCACGACTGGCTATACAGTAGTTTCGATCCAACGCTGGCACTGATTATCGAATGTGCAATTGTGATATTGGTAGCGATTGGCATTTTTGCAGTACTGGGACTGGTATTGGTGCTGATGGAAAGAAAAGTTGCAGCACATATACAAATCCGACTGGGACCGAATCGGGTGGGTCCGGGTGGTATGTTTCAAACAGTAGCAGATACTTTGAAACTGATCATGAAAGAGGGATTGACCCCAGATCTGGCAGATAAATTTCTTTTTAACCTGGCTCCATTTCTGGTTATGATTGTTGCGATGCTTTTGCTGGCGCCTATCGCATTTGCAAAAGGGGTACAGATATGGGATATTAATATTGGTGTTTTATATATCTCTGCGGTTTCTTCTTTATCCGTAATTGGGATTTTGATGGCTGGATGGGCCAGTAATAATAAATATTCATTATTGGGGGCCATGCGAAGTGGTGCGCAGATTGTTAGTTACGAATTATCAGCAGGTTTTTCTATACTCACCATTGTTGTTTTAACCGGGAGCTTGCGTTTATCGGATATTATTGCTTCACAGGAAAACGGATGGTGGATTTTTAAAGGTCATATTCCTGTGATCATTGCTTTTATATTGTTCATTATTGCAGCTACAGCCGAAACAAATCGGGCACCATTTGATCTGGCTGAAGCAGAATCAGAATTAACTGCCGGCTTTCATACAGAATATTCTGGGATGCGTTTTGCCTTGTTTTTCCTGGCAGAATATATCAACATATTTATTGTTTGTGCTATTGGAGCTACTTTGTTTTTAGGAGGATGGATGCCCTTACATATTGGTGGATGGGAAGGATTTAATCATTTGATGGATTATATACCTTCTTCTTTCTGGTTTATCGGCAAAACATTTTTTCTCATATTCCTGATCATGTGGTTTCGATGGACATTCCCAAGATTACGGGTTGACCAGTTGTTGAACCTGGAATGGAAGTATTTGTTGCCGATCAGTTTGATAAATTTATTATTGGTAACTGTTATCGCGATTATGGGATGGTATTTTTAGAAGGATGGTTTGATTTGATAAAATTGATAATACAATAAAATGTTTTTAAAAGATTATATAACTGATGTGTACAAAGCTGTTCGGTCTCTTCTGACAGGAATGAAGAAGACCGGATATTATTTTGTACATCCATCAGAGATCATTACACAACAATATCCTGAAAACCGGCATGATCTGAATTTGCCCGAACGATTCAGGGGAGAAGTGGTGATGAGCCATGATGAGAATAATGAGCATGCCTGTACCGGATGCACTGCCTGCGAACTGGCTTGTCCGAATGGCACCATTAAAATCATCACCAAATTTGATATCACACCCGAAGGAAAAAAGAAAAAAGCAATTGATACGTTTATTTATCATCTGGAACTCTGCACTATGTGTAATCTATGTGTTCAGGCTTGTCCAACCGATGCTATTAAAATGTCGCAGAAATTTGAGCATAGCGTATATGATCGTAGCAGATTGACAAAAAAATTAAACCAACCAGGCTCAAAAATCAGGGAGGGGGTAGAATAATGAATGCACATGCTATTATATTTTACCTGATATCAGCGTTCTTGCTGGGTACGGGTATCTTGTCTGTTACTACAAAGAAAATATTCCGTTCTGCTATCTGGCTATTGTTTTCATTAGTAGGAATTGCCTCTCTTTATTTTTGGATGGAAGTTGAGTTTGTGGCAGCAGTTCAGATCATTGTCTATGTGGGTGGGATAGTAATATTGATCATATTTTCTATTTTCCTCACACAGCAATCCGGTAAAGAAATGCCCGGACCAGGTTTACTCAGAACGGTTTTCTCACTACTGGCTGTTCTTTTTGGTGCAGGCTTTTGTTGTATGCTGATTAATGAATATGGATTTACCCAATTACCCGGCAATCAATTTTCAGTTGCCGTGGCCGATATCGGTACACAAATGTTAAGTACGGCAGAGCATGGGTTTGTATTGCCTTTCGAAGTGGTGAGTATGTTATTATTGGGGGCAATGATTGGCTGTATTGTGATTGCGATGAAGAGTAAAGAAGCAAAAAATAAAGGAGTGCTTGAAAATGAGCAAGAGGCAGTGGGGACTGTCATTTCTTCACAACAAAATAATACCCTGTGAGCAGTTTATCTGAGATACCGCTGGCGCATATACTTTTTGTAAGTACCGCACTTTTCTTTATTGGGATGTATGGGTTGTTTACCCGTAAAAACCTGGTTACTTTATTAATGGCCATTGAACTGATGCTGAATAGCGTCAATATTAATTTTATCGCATTTAATAAATACCTGTATCCGGGTAAGTTGGACGGGGTCTTTTTTTCTCTTTTTATTATCACTATTGCTGCTGCCGAAGCTGCGGTTGCCATAGCCATCATTATTAATCTTTACAGGAGTCATCAATCTATTGATGTGGATGATGCAACTGAAATGAAATATTAACTTATGTCAGACTACGCCTATATCGTCCTGATTCCATTGCTGCCACTTGCCAGTTTTGTTTTACTGGGATTGTTTGGAAGAAAATACTTTACAAAATCTGCAGGAATTATCGGCACAATGGCTTTATTGGCTTCTACAATCATTGCATTGATGGCGGCGCATCAATACTTTTTTGTTGATGGGAAAGTAGCGGGGGCTTATCACCAGGTCATAGCATTCAAATATACCTGGCTTGCCTTTTCACCGGGTGTATCTATTGATATGGGTATCGTAATCGATCCGATTTCTGTAATGATGCTGGTGGTGGTCAGTTTTGTGTCACTGATGGTGCATATGTTTAGTCTGGGATATATGAAAGGCGAAGAGAGGTTCGCTACCTATTATGCTTATCTGGGTCTGTTTACATTTTCTATGTTGGGTCTTGTTTTATCTGTTAATATTTTCCAGGTATATCTTTTCTGGGAGCTGGTGGGCGTATCTTCTTTTTTACTGATAGGATATTATTATGAGAAGCCAACTGCAGTGGCGGCTTCTAAAAAAGCATTTATAGTTACCCGTTTTGCTGATCTTGGTTTTTTAATTGGCATCCTGATCCTTGGTTTCTATAGTGGCACACTGGATATTAGCACATTGATACATAAACTAACTTCTGTTCAATCCCCTGAATATATAGCTATTACAACAGCAGGATTTTTAGGGGCATCTGCCTTAACCTGGGCATTAGTGCTTGTATTTATAGGTGGTGCCGGTAAATCGGCCATGTTCCCATTACATATCTGGTTGCCAGATGCAATGGAAGGTCCTACCCCGGTTTCCGCTTTAATACATGCCGCTACGATGGTAGTTGCGGGTGTGTACCTGGTTGCTCGTTTATTTCCTGTTTTTTCAATGGATGATACTGCTTTACATGTTGTAACCTATGTAGGTGCATTTTCCGCCTTACTGGCAGCAGTGATAGCTTGTACCCAGACAGATATTAAAAGAGTACTGGCATTTTCAACAATGTCGCAGATAGGGTATATGATGTTTGCATTAGGCGTTTCTAAACAGGTAGGAGAGCAGGGACTTGGTTATATGGCTTCGATGTTTCACTTGTTTACCCATGCATTTTTCAAATCATTATTATTTCTTTGTGCGGGAGCCGTTATCCATCTGGTGCATAGTAACGAGATAAAAGATATGGGAGGATTACGGAAACTAATGCCGGTAACCCATATTGCATTTTTAGTTGCCTGTTTGGCTATTGCGGGTGTACCTCCGTTTGCCGGGTTCTTTAGTAAGGAAGAAATCTTGCTAGCTGCATTCAATGAAAATAAATTGATTTATGCAGTTGCATTATTTACAGCGGCCCTTACTGCGTTTTATATGTTCCGTTTATATTTTTCCATTTTCTGGAGCAAAGAATCTGCGCATCATGATACACATCATGAAGGCACTGTCTCCATGAAAATTCCTTTAATTATTCTGGCTGCCTGCACAATCGGGGTTGGGTTTATTCCATTTGCAAAATTGGTAACCGCAGACGGGGCAGCTTTGGAAACACATATAGACATTTTGTTTTCTCTGGCACCGGTTGGGTTAACCCTGATTGCTATATTGATTGCTGCCCGTTTGTATAAACAGCAAAATGGTGGACCGCAAAAAATAGCCGATTCATTAGGTGGTTTTTACAGAGTGGTATCCAGGAAATTTTATATGGATGAGTTATATCTTTTTATTACTAAAAAGATCATTTTCCCATTGATTGGTAAGCCCATTGCATGGATAGATAGGAATATTGTGGATGGATGTATGAATGCACTGGCTTCGATTACTGTAAAAATTTCCGGAGGGATCAAGGGAATGCAATCCGGGAAAGTGCAGGGATACGCTTTATACTTTTTTGGCGGTGTGACCCTGCTGGCAATTTTATTTATTTATGTATGGAAATAATTATGTTATGAACCTGTCTTTACTCATCCTTTTTCCACTGGTTACTGCCATTATACTGCTTTTCTGCAATGGATTAAAGCAGGTAAGGATGGTGGCATTGGCCGGAGCGGGTTTACAATTGATACTGGCCATCTTTTTATTGGTAGCTTTTTTACAGGATAGGAGTATGGGCAACCAGTTGACTATGCTTTTTGAATATGATTTTGTTTGGTTTAAAAACCTGCCTATTCATTATCATATTGGCGTGGATGGTATTTCTATTGCCATGATTTTATTAACCTCATGTATTGTTTTTGCCGGCATTTTAATTTCATGGACAATGGAAAAACTTAGTAAGGAGTTTTTCTTTTTACTGGTATTGCTAAGCATGGGTGCTTATGGTTTTTTCATTTCTTTGGATCTGTTCACATTATTCTTCTTCCTGGAAATTGCCGTAATTCCTAAATTTTTATTGATTGGCGTTTGGGGAAGTGGCAAAAAAGAATATAGTGCGATGAAACTTGCATTAATGCTGATGGCTGGTTCTGCGCTTGTATTTGTTGGGTTATTAGGGGTGTATTATCAAACCGGAAGTTTTGATATGATGAAGATTGCACAAATGAATATTCCTTTGGATACACAATACTTCTTTTTCCCATTTGTGTTTCTGGGATTTGGCATTTTTGCCGCTTTGTTTCCATTTCATACATGGGTACCCGATGGACATGCTTCAGCCCCTACAGCTGCCTCCATGTTTCTGGCAGGAATTTCTATGAAACTGGGTGGTTATGGCTGTTTACGGGTGGCCACTTTTTTAATGCCGGCAGCTGCTCATTATTATTCCCCCATCATCATCGTACTTGCCACGATTGCTATCATTTATGGAGCGTTTGCTACCATGATGCAGACGGATCTAAAATACATTAATGCGTACTCTTCGGTAAGCCATTGTGGTTTTGTAATACTGGGTATTGGAATGTTAACCCAAACTTCTATTAAGGGTGCTGTATTGCAAATGGTATCGCATGGATTGATGACGGCCCTTTTCTTTGCTGCTATTGGCATGATCTATACCAGAACGCATACACGTATGGTAGCACAATTGGGGGGACTGCTTAAAGTGATGCCGTTTATTTCGACCGTTTTTGTGATTGCGGGTCTTTGTTCATTAGGACTTCCCGGGTTTAGTGGATTTGTCGCTGAAATGACTGTGTTTATGGGATCATGGCAAAATCCGGGTGGTTTATACAGGCTGGCCACCATTCTTTCCTGCGCTTCCATTGTAGTAACTGCGGTTTATATCTTGAGGGCAACAGGTAAAACCATTATGGGTCCACTAGATGGGGCATATAGTAAATTGGGAGATGCTTTGTGGAATGAAAAACTAGCTGCGGGTTTACTGATCACAGGGATAGTACTGATAGGGGTAGCTCCTTTTTTAATAAACCAGTTGATCGGACCCGGAACGGCAGCTATGATGGAACAGATCGGGAAAACGATTAACCTTAAATGAGATTGACCTATGCTGATGGACTTTTTTATATTACTTAAACAGGAACTGGTTATTGTTGCCATCATCTTTTTACTCTTGTTCATCAACTTGGGAAAGGATAGAAGCAATGAATCTCTGCTGCCATTGATCAATGTAGTACTGTTGCTAAATGTATTGCTTGGCTTTTTTGGTAGTAAAGAAGGAAGTCTTTTCGGAGAAATGTTTCATACAGGGAAATTGATCATTCTCGAAAAAAATATACTTAACCTTGCCACCTGGATCATTTCATTACTTTCTTTTTCCTGGTTACGGACACATAAACATGTAATCGAGTTTTATATTTTATTGTTGACGGCTTTGTTGGGCATGTTCTTTATGATCTCATCAGGTAATCTACTGGTACTTTACCTGGGGTTAGAAATGTCTACGATTCCTATTGCTGCTGCAGCTAATTTTGATCTTGCCAAAAGAAAATCCTCAGAAGCTGCTATGAAAATGATTATTTCATCTGCATTTTCATCTGCGCTTGTATTATTGGGTATTTCCTGGATATATGGGGTAAGTGGTAGTCTTGATTTTTCAGTGATCTTATTACAAGGGCCAGATTCTCCATTCCGCATATTTGCTTTTATCTTATTGGTTTCTGGTTTCGCTTTTAAAATGTCAGCGGTTCCTTTCCATTTATGGACGGCTGATGTGTATGAAGGTGCCCCGGTTTCAGTAACCGCTTATTTGTCGGTTGTATCAAAAGCTTCTGTTGTTTTTGTAATTCTTGCTTTTTTATACAATGCCGGGAAAGCCTTTGCCGATACCTGGTACCATATACTGATTGTATTATCCATTCTTTCGATAATCATTGGTAACCTGTTTGCGCTAAGGCAAAATAACTTTAAACGATTCCTGGCATTTTCTTCTATCGCACAAGTAGGTTTTATATTCATTGGTATTGCAGGAAGTTCACAGGTGAGCAGTGCTGCTGTGGTCTATTTTGTATTGGTATATGTATTTTCTAATCTGGCTGCTTTTGGAGTGGTTGCCTTGGTAAGTGCAGTTAGTGGAAAAGAGAATATCAGTGATTATAAAGCTTTTTATACAACGAACCCCCTGCTTTCCTGGGTATTGACGATTGCAATGTTCTCACTGGCCGGCGTTCCGCCAACTGCCGGTTTTTTTGGCAAATTCTTTTTGCTGATGGCCGGGGCTGCAAAAGGAAATTATTGGCTAATTGGAATTGCGGCACTGAATATGGTTGTATCTTTTTATTATTACCTGAGGGTGGTAAAAACCATATTTATGGAAGAAAATTCTCAACCTATCGAAAAGCTGGCGATACCAGGTGCCTCCCGATTGGCATTATATATTTGCCTGGCAGGTATGCTCATTGCAGGTCTGGCAAGTTGTGTGTATGATTATATTTATTCAATCAGTTTTGGTTTATAAAACTTTTCTATGGCTATCAATAAAAACCATGAATTTGAGGAACTGGATGGTATAAAATGTGCCATTGTAGAAAAAAATGTTTCAGCAGAAAGGGTTTCATTTTTGAAACAATTGCTGGAAATAAATAAATTTAATGTGGTTGTGGTGGCAAGTCCCCCACCCAAAATTGCTCCCGCTCCTCCTCCATCTGCTAACGCTGATGAAGCAAATCCAGCCATAGCTGCTCCTTTACCGCCCGAAACATTTACATTGGGTGTTACCGATGTTATGTTTAATGCAACCAATGCTGTGTTTGGAAGGTTGTTAAAAACAGCAGACGGACATGTTGTGACCCTTGCCTACTGGAAGCAACAGGAATCGGTTTCTCATGACCAGATCCCTTATTATGAAAATAAAGGGTAGTTAACCCTGCCTAAAATCTCTTAAGAAATCAATTGGTTGAGGAATGAGTAGGTATCATCGACTATACCATTTCATAAGCCACTTTTTTTTACACTTATCATTTATCTTATCTTTCAGGTCAATTTTATGACCATGAAAACTTTCTTATTCAGGGTAGTGCCCGTTTTTATTGGAGCATTTCTATTTCAGACTGCATTTTCCCAGCAATTGGATTCCATCATGGGGCTGTATGAGACCCAGCTACCCAGGGAGAAGATTCATATCCATTTTGATAAAACGATATACAATAAAGATGAAACTATCTGGTATAAACTTTACCTGATGTCAGGAACAGATTTGAGCACCATCAGCAAAAATATCTATGTTGAATGGTATGATACCAGTGGGCGGATGCTCAAACAAACCGTAGCCCCTTTATACCAATCTACCGCAAAGGGTTCATTTGAATTGCCTACGGCTTATGCGGGTGATTTTATTCGGGTAAAAGCATATACCCGTTGGATGTTGAATGATGATACCAGTTTTTTTTACCAAAAGGATATTCAGTTAAATTCTCCTCCGGTAGTTGGTCAGGCTAAAAAAATAGTTGTTTATAAAACCCGTGTGGATGCATTTCCTGAGGGTGGTGAATTGATACAGGGCTTGTCTACCCGTATTGCTTTTAAAGCTACCAATCAATTCGGATTTCCTGTATTTATCAAGGGGGCGGTTTATACGGATAAAAATAAATTTGTTGACACCCTTATTGTGAAACATGATGGGATGGGTTCATTTAATTTAATGGCCCAGGAAGGGGAAACGTACCATCTTAACTGGATCGATGAATCGGGGAAAAAAGGAACAACTCCCCTGCAGCCTGCCAAGTCAGATGGAGCATCTATCACGATTAAGACAACAAATGAAAAAGCACTTGTTCAGATACAAAGAACCTCCGGTGTGCCTGATAATTATAAAAGACTATCCTTATGGGTTCATATGAACCAATCCTTGTATTATAAGGTGAGTATTAATGCCACAGAAAAAACATCGATTAATGCACAAATACCTATTGACGAATTACCAACCGGTGTGTTGCAGTTTACTTTATTCACTTCAGACTGGAAGCCGATTGCAGAAAGGATCATTTTTGTAAATAACCGGCAACATGAGTTTAATGCAAAAGTGACTTTCCCGCTGGTAGGAACGGATAGAAGGGCAAGAAATGTAGTGGATGTTTTTGTTTCTGATACAGCTTATACAAATATGTCACTTTCAGTAGTAGATGCAACTGTGGGTCAGAATGAACCCAATTCTATTTACTCTGATTTCCTCTTAAGTAATGATATAAGAGGTAAAGTATTTAATCCGGCTTACTATCTTACCAGCGATGCGGATAGTATTACTGCAAATCTTGATCTGGTAATGCTAACCAATGGCTGGCGTAGGTTTGATTGGGAAAAAGCAAAAGCAGGTATTTTGCCGGTAATTCAATACCCAAGAGAAACTGATTTCTTGAAAGTAGCTGGTAAAGTGTATGCACCTAAGGCCACATTGAATACAGGAAACCTGCAATTAAATTTTATTGTAATTGGAAAAGATAGTGTAAAGCACCTGATGTTTGCCCCAGTAAGCAGGGATGGTAGTTTTGAGATTAAGAATATGTTCTTTTATGATACGGTAAGGGTCTATTATAATTTTAATGGAAATAATAAATTAACTGATGTATCGCAGGTGCAGATTGAAAATGGTTTATTAAGACAAGCCGCCAAAAAATCACAATTCAGCGAAAGAAACCCTTTGGGTAATTGGAATGATAGTCTGGCCAGGGCAAAAATGAATTTTATTTTAAGCGAAGAGGAAAAACTGCGAAAAAGCATGGCCAGTGCCACTTTGCAGGAAGTAGTTGTGAAAGCAAAAGCCAAAACCAATGTTCAATTGTTAGATGAAAGATATGCTTCCGGGCTTTTTTCGGGAGGGGATGGATACCAATTTGACCTGGAACAGGATAGCAGGAATCTGGGGCTGGATATCCTTGGCTATTTGCAAGGGAAAGTGGCGGGTCTGATGATTACAGGAACCGGTGCGCAAGCAACACTTAGCTGGCGGGGAGCAACACCCGATATATTCCTCAATGAATCACAGGCATCAGTAGATATTGTACAATCTATTGCATTATCAGATATTGCCTATGTAAAAATATTTCGCCCGCCTTTTTTTGGCTCGGTAGGTGGTGGAAGCGGAGGTGCTATTGCCATATATACGAAAAAAGGAACTGATACCCGTAAAGCAGATCCAAATGCGAAGGGGTTGGAAAATACAATATTAGGTGGATATTCGAGGTTTAAAGAATTCTTCAATCCCCAATATGAAAAGCCAAGTGAGATCAATAATCCAGATCCGGATTTAAGATCAACTTTATATTGGAATCCATATGTATTAACCAATAAGAAAAGCCCAAAAATCAGGTTAACATTTTTTAATAATGATATAAGCAAGAAATTTCTGCTGGTCCTGGAAGGTGTGAATGGAGATGGTAAGATGACAAGGGTAGTGAAACTGGTGGATAGTTCAGTTCAGGATTAATATAGTCAGATCAGATTTATTGTGATGGAATAAAAAAAGGATTGTCGGGGAGAAATTCCCCAACAATCCTTTTTACTTGGGGTTCCTAATTAGTTTTTCCGGAATCCACCTCCGCCACCACCTCCGCCACCTCTCATTCCACCACCTTGACCACCTCCAAACATACCCCTCATCAAGCCTGGCATACGTTGTTGTTTGCCGGCAAATTGGCGAAGGTTATAAGTGAAGGTTAGCATAACATAGCGGGTTAGCACATTGGTACGTTGATCCTGAATGGTATTTCCGCTAACCGTTCTGGTAACGCTGGTATTCTGGTTAAGCAGGTCAAAACAAGTTAAGCGAAGTTCCCCAGCTTTATTCTTAAGAAACTGTTTGGCAATAGATGGGTTTAACAAAGGAATACTGGTATTATAACCGGCAGCATGATTGCCACTATAGGTATAATCAAATTCACTGGCCAGTATCCAGCCATTATTTGTATATAAGGTAAACTCAGTAGATATTGTTTCTGAATAATAATTCGCATTCTGTGAAGCCTGTAAACTATTCGTTGCGATATTATAAGTAGTGGTTGAAGCAAAATTCATATCAAAATTATTCTTCAGATTCGTTGTCCACTTAGCTGTTTCACTTAATACCGTATTACGGGTGTAATTACTTTTCAGATTTACCAGTGTTTGTGCCTGACTATAGCTGACATTGGTCGTAAAATTTATATTCGATTTCGGATTCTTCAATGGGAAACCATAATTCACATAACCGGCTACATTATAGGTTCCATTCAGGTTAACAGAAGTAGTTGTTTTTCCACCATTGGCATTCTGTATAACTGAGTTCTGAATATCATTTACTATCGTACTGGCATTCAATGTTACCAGGAAGATATGCTGTGTTAATGGATCAAAAGATTGGTATAATAATCGAACACTATGGGTAAACTGTGGCTTCAAACCAGGATTACCCACTTGAAAATTAATAGAATCACTGGTAGTAGTCAATGGCTGTAATTGTGTTACGGAAGGCTGACCGGTTCTACCCGTATAATTGAAACGGAGATTTTTGGAACGACTAAAAGTGTATTGAAAATTAACCGTGGGTGTGAAATTTACATAGTTATTGGCCACTGTAATATTCTTGGTTGTATTTACACTGGTTTGGTTGGTAAATTGTAAACCCGATCCCATACTCAGGTTAAACTTTGTATTTTGGATTCGGTAATTGATTGTAGCCCTGTTAGAGGTATTGGTATAATTATAGGAATTGCTAAAAAGGCTATCGAAAGTAGTATACCCATGGGAGAAAGGGTTGTATTCAAAAGTATTATTGGTAGAATTGTTCTTGGTATAAGAGTAATTATAATTCAGTTCTACGATCTGGTGTTTGCCAATGGGTTCGGTATAAGATAGGGTAGGACTGATATTATTTGAATTGGAGGTACTCTTATAATACTGATTAATCGTATCGATTTTTGAAATGGGCACAGAAAATGAATTGATCGCATAGTTATTTCCATCTCCATTGTTGGAACTACTGGCTACAGCAATATCCAAAGAAATTGTTCGGCCTTTTTTCGCGAAGCGATGACGAAATTGAAGATTCGTTCCACTGATATTGTAACCACTGTTTACACCATTGGTAGTATTCACAGAATTATTGATGAATTTACCATTAGGCCCTGCGGTTGTTAAGGTACTCGATGTTGAAAATGGTGAAGTATGTTGAAAACTGATATTGGGTCGGAATATCATTGAATTAATGCTGTCAAACTTATCTTCCAGGTTGAAATTAATGCGGTTGTTTTCGTTATTTCTTATAGAAGTGCTTTTTGAATTATTATAGGTGGACGAATCTGTATTAATGATATTCTGGGTAAGGCTGTTTTGATCAGTAACCGTATGTTGACTATTATAGAAATAGCTTCCGGCAATATCTGCATTCTTATTCCAGGTATCTCTGTAATTAAGGCCACCAGCCCATGTGGTTGTGATACCGCTACCCGTAGTTCCACCACCGCCACCACCTCTTCCGCCACCTCTTCCACCACCTAAGAAATCCTGCACAGTAAAATTCTGTTTATTGATATCATTACCTTGCCCCAGCAAGGATACCTGCTGGTCACCATTCATTCGCTGAATATTGAAACTTTCGTCATAGTTTTCCGATGTTCCTACACCTGCCACTACCTTACCAAAATATCCTTTACGCTTATCTTTTTTAGTAGTGATATTAATGGTTTTTACACGGTTTCCATCATCAAAACCGGTAAACTTACTTTGGTCACTCAGGTCATCAAATACCTGAATCTTATCAACAATATCCGGAGGTAGGTTTTTAGTAGCCATTTTAGGGTCATCTCCAAAAAAGCGTTTCCCATCTACCAAAACCCGCTGAACCGTTTCCCCCGCCGCTTTGATGGTTCCTGTTTTATCAACATCCACACCCGGCAATTTTTTCAAGAGATCTTCTACTACTGCATTAGGCTTTGTTTTAAAACTACTGGCATTATATTCAATGGTATCTTTTTTAATAGTTATGGGCGACTGCGTTACGGTTACATTACCCAGATCGTTTACCTGTTGTTTCAGGTAGATAGAACCCAGGTCAATTTGGGTAGCAGTTTTTGAAAAAACCAAGGGTTTGTAAATAGATACATATCCCTGGAATGCAATATGTAAAAGATAGGTCCCAAAACTGATTCCATTAATAGAAAAACTGCCATCGGCTTTGCTAAGCACCAATACTTCCACAGTAGAATCTCTTGGGTCAAGGATGGTAATTGATGCGTCTTTCAGGGATTGCTTGCCAATACTATCAATTAGTTTGCCTTTCAGATTACCGGTGGTTGTTTGTCCGATGCTTGTAAAAACAAGCAGGAACAGAAAAATACAGGTAAATAGGGCTCTCATATTTCGTATTTTGGGGTTGTGATATTAATAAAACTAAAATAGAACAATCGTATAAATGCTAATTAATTAATCGGTAATACCATAGGTAGGATAGGTGAGTAAATTGAATAGCAGCTTGATTTTCAGAGATATTTTTTTTATCCTTAAATAACTCATTTTCACCGACAATATCAAACAATGCCTGCTTTCCTTTTTTTTGAGACTCTATTTTCTTAGTAAAAGGGATTATTGATTGCTAATTCATTCAATCTATTCAATTATCAGGTTATTTTAAAATGCAGTGATCCATTCTATTTACAATAAACAACGATACCTTAAAAAGATCTAAAAAATATTAAGTTTGAATTAAGGGACAGGTATTTGATGCAATAGAAAATCCGTAACTTAAGTGGCGAAGAATTTATTAGATGATCTGATAAAATGAAAATAAATGGGAGAGCAGGAGATGCTTAGCGGTAATGGAATATGCATAGACAGTCACCAGCATTTCTGGGAATATAACCCCCATACCCATGCCTGGATTACTGATGAAATGGCCTATATCCGAAAGAGTTTTTTGCCTAATGATTTAGAGCCGGTATTGGCTCAGAATTCTATACAAGGTTGTATTGCTGTGCAGGCAGATCAGACAGAAAAGGAGACTCAATTTTTAGTGGAACAAGCTGAAAAAAAACCATTTATCAAAGGAGTTGTTGGCTGGGTTGATCTTAGAAATGAGGCCATAGAAGAAAGGTTACAATACTTCAAACATTTTCCGATAATCAGAGGTTTCCGGCATATTTTACAAGCCGAGGCTCCGGATTTTATGTTACAAAAGGATTTTATCAGGGGGATCTGTGCATTACAAAAGTCGGGATATACCTATGATATACTCATCTATCCGAAGCATCTATCCGCTGCTATTGAATTGGTTCATCAGTTTCCTGACCAGGCATTTGTGATTGATCATTTAGCTAAACCTTATATTAAACAAGGACTAATTGATGAGTGGCGAAAAGATATTACTCAAATAGCCCAATTCCCCAATGTATTTTGCAAGATTAGCGGCATGGTAACAGAAGCAAATTTTATTGAATGGAAAGAAAGTGATTTTACGCCTTATCTCGACACAGTAGTAAATGCATTTGGAATGCATCGTATTATGTTTGGATCTGATTGGCCCGTATGTTTAGTTGCTGCCAATTACCCCCAGGTAATAGGCATTGTAAAAAAATATTTTTCCAATTTTTCAAAGAACGAACAGGCTCTTTTCTTAGGCGAAAATTGCAGAAAATTTTATGGCCTTTTATAAGTAGTAGTTTATAGTTTTTAAATAATAAGTAAATTCAAAATTCGTCATTGCCAATAGCCAATAGCCAATAGCCAATAGCCAATAGCCAAAAGCCAAAAGCCAACAGCCAACAGCCAATAAAGAATATCGAATAATGAGTAACGAATGATGAAGTATATGAGAACATTAGTATGTACCAGACCGGGGGAATTTGCTTATATGGATACCTCTATGCCGTTATTGGAGCGGGGTTATACATTGTTAAAAGTAAATAAGATTGGGATTTGTGGAACCGATTTGCATGCGTTTGAGGGGACACAGCCTTATTTTACTTATCCCAGAATTTTGGGACATGAACTGGCTGCTGAAATTGTGGAGCCTGGGGATGCTGTTGATTTTGTGAGAGGAGAAAAACTGACTTTCATTCCCTATTTTCATTGTGGTATCTGTATTGCCTGCAGGAATGGTAAACAAAATTGTTGCAGTTCCATACAGGTTGCTGGTGTACATATTGATGGTGGAATGCGGGAATATATTTCAGTGCCATCGTATTCACTTGTGCATGGAGCGGGTTTGTCTGATGAGGAACTGGCTTTGGTGGAACCATTGGCCATTGGGGCCCATGGCATTCGAAGAGCTGGTGTACGAGCGGGTGAATTTGTTTTGGTGATGGGGGCTGGGCCTATTGGCCTAGGTACTATGGAATTTGCCAAAATTGCAGGTGCCAAAGTGATTGCCATGGATATCAATGATACACGTCTTGCATTTTGCATGGAAAAAGGCATTGCATCGTATACAATCAATCCATTACTCGAAAATGGGATAGAAAAATTAAGAGACATTACTGCTGGCGATATGCCAACTGTTGTAATAGATGCTACGGGTAGTTTACAAGCTATTAATAATGGGTTTCAATATATAGCACATGGAGGAAGATATGTTTTGATAGGCTTACAGAAAGGAGATATTAGTATTCATCATCCTGAGTTTCATAAACGTGAAGCAACCCTTATGAGCAGCCGGAATGCCGGCAGGACAGATTTTGAACAGGTAATTGCTAATATGAAAACCGGACTGATACAACCAGCCAATTATATCACCCATCGTGTAAATTTTGCAGAGGTAAAAGACCAGTTTGCTTCCTGGCTATTACCTGAAAATGGTGTGATCAAAGCAATGGTTGCTATGTGATACAGGTTTACTTATTTCCACGGACAAGGTATGCCATGTTCCCTTCTTTTGGGTGAGCGAATAATAAGCGAAAACTCAAAAGTTCGCAGCGTGCCCACAGCATAATTTGCAGATCCTACATTGACATCATAGGTTAAACCGATCTGCAGATTTTTATACATCATACCCAGGTAAGGGATTACCGCTTCATTATTCCTGTACCAAAGACCCATATTTAAAACAGTAGGCGGTTGTTCTGATTCAGTTTCATCCAGGATCCGGCCAAAATTTACGCCTCCCATATAGGTGTTTGATCCGTTTTCAAAAACAACCATCGCATTGGTATTGAAAACGGTTTGTTCATTTAAATACGTTTGATAGTCGGCATGCAGATTCATTCTGGGTGGATCAATTTGTGTGGGGTCACTCAGGGCCGTTCTCACCGTTTTCATAAAACGATAACTGGCCAATCCGATATCAAAACTTTGCGATTCCGTTGTATAGGTATAAGTAACACCCGCTGCCAATGAATAATAGGGTTGTACATTATTTAAAAAAGGTTCATTGGTAGGTAATGCCCTGTTAAACCCGGAAGCGGATAGTTGTTGTCCAAAACTCAATTGCGAATAATTGATCAGGGTATTCGCATAAGAAGCCCCCAGGCCCAGCGATAAACCATTTCTGTCATCCTCATCCAGGCTTACATGTGATGCAAGCATTGCCTGTATCGAATTACTTTTATAAGCACCACCCAAACCATCATCTTGTAATAATTGTAATCCGCCTGCAATATAATTTGTGTTCACTACTTTTTGCCTGAACAGTTTCCCATCCAGCGAAACAGAAGTCGTATTCAGACTGCCTCCTCCATCTACCAATACCTGGTTCCTGCGATTGGCTACCAATCGCCAATCAGATTCTCCATTTCCTGCTAATGAAGGATTAATGGTTAAAGGGGATGTATAAAATTGTGAAAAGATCGGATCCTGCGCCCGTAGCCGGATACCAGTCATTACCAGTATCACTGTCAGAAAAAGGATATGTCTGTTTTTTCTACGCATATAATTTGTTAGATCATCTCAATAAAAGTACCTGACCTGTTTTTTGAATAATACTACCATCAGTAGCCGTTCCTTCTCCCACCCAGAAATAAACACCCATGGCTTGCTTCACTCCATTTACAGTTCCATCCCATCCTGCATCTGGATTTCTTGTCTCAAATAATAATTTTCCATAACGGTTAAATACCCTGAAAAAGTGAAATTGCTTAATGCCGGACAGATATGGATACAAGATATCATTCATGCCATCTCCGTTAGGCGTAAAGGATTGTGGCACAAAAATCTGAACCAGGCTATCATTGAAAACCCTTACCAGCATGGAGTCACGGGTAACACAGCCTTTGGGAGATACCAACTCAATAATGTATTGCTGTGTACTTGCATAATTAAATACTGTGGAAGCACTATCCGGTTGCAGTATGCCATTGGAAGGAGTCCACTGATAAGTATATCCGGCAATAGCCCTTGCGTTTACAGGGGTTGGCTGACTCTTATAGGCACTTACGGATGGCAATACCAATCCCGGAATAGGGAAACTGATGCTGAGTGTACTATCCAATATGGTAGGCTGGTAACTCGTACAATACAGTTGGGTAGCTTTTAAAGTAAGATGGTAATTGCCTGCCGTAGTATACGTAGTGGTGCTATTCATACTGGAATCGGTTTTCCCGTTTCCGAAATTCCATAGCCATTGTATGGTTCCAGTAGCACTGGTATCAGTAAGATTGGTGAAATGTATATTACTATTGATACAGGAAGTATCATTACTGAATTTCAATACAGGCTGTTGTACATATACCAGTAAATATGGATTGGCTGTTGTATCAGAACATCCATATCGGTTGGTCAGCAATACATTATATGCTCCGGGTGTTTGTGTAACCACGGAATCCGTAGTGATACCGCTAACTGCATTACCATTGATCTGCCATTGGAAACCCAGCGAATCAGTAACTTTTACTGAAAGCGTATCATTGATGCCATCACAAAGGTATTTCCCATGGGTTGACATAATCTGTCCTACGGGTAATGGGTTGATTTTTTGAAAAAGGGTGCTAGTATCAAATGTATTTAAACAGGCATAATCCTTCACATTCGTAATGCTTATTTTACGGTTCGTCAATGTAGCAGGATATACAGGTAATACCAACGAATAAGTGGTACTGGTGATCCCTGTTTTAGAAAGCGTAGTCACACTATCCGAATAAGTAAAACTCCATGGTGCGGTTCCAATAAAATTCAAGGTAAGGGTATCAGGTAATGGATTTTGACATACCGCTTTCAGCGCTGTAATATTAGCTCTTGGGATAGGAGCTACACTAATGGTGGCTGTGAAACTTGGACCCTGGCAATTATTTAAGAAAGGTAATACTGTATACACTACCGTATCGGTTACTCCCAACACATTCGAAAGTGTTTGGCTCACGGCTGTTTGTGGTGTAGAAGCAGCACTTACTCCAATTACTCCGCCTGTTGGATTGGAAGTAGGTATGGTCCATGTATACGTGGTACCAGATGGCGCAGTTGCCGGTGTTGCATTAAATGGCGTTCCACTACAAATCTGCACAGGGATATTTCCAAATAGCGGTATCGGTCTTGAAACGGTTTCTATTAATGAAAACGGAGGCCCGGCACAATTGGCAACACTGGGGATAATCGTATACACCGTTTGTGCCAGGGAACTGGTTACGTTTAATAAAGTTTGGGAAATACTGGATACAGGCAAAGTCTGTGCAAAGCCGCCCGAAATCGAACCGGCAGGTGTGCTAACAGGAGCTGCCCAGGTAAACGTGGTATTGTTTAATCCGGAAGAAGGACTAACAAAGAATGAAGCACCCGAGCAGATCGTATCCCGCTGGTCAACGATTACCGGTAATGGTTTTACCGGAACTGTAATGGAGAATGCATTACCAATACAAAATGCAGTAGCGGGTACAACTGTATAGTAAGCAGTATCCATCAGTTTATTGGAGCTGGTAAGGGTTTGACTTACGGCAGGCTGACTGATAGGCTGAGCCGAAACGCCAGTAAGACTGTTGAGAGGTCCGAGTGCAGGATTAAACCATGTATAGGTTGTACCTAGGGGAACCTGTGTATTTGTTGCTGAAAAACTAAATGAAGTGCCGCTACAAATGGCAGTCAATAATTGATTGCCCACAAATGGAACCGGGTTAATGGTTACCGTTACTGAAAAAGGAATACCGCTACAGCCACTTGCAGTTGGAACTACTGTATATAATGCAGTTGCAGCGGTAATGGTTTGGTTAGAATATGTCTGACTAATTGCCGATTGTCCACTGGCTTGTGCTCCACCACCCGCTACAGAGCCCGCAGGGGTAATAGAAGGGGCTCCCCAGGTATAGACAGTACCCGAAGGAACATTAGGCGGCATAAAGGAAAAAGCCATATTACTGCAGGTAGCTGTTGTTTGTGCTGCTACCACCGGAACAGGATTTACTACAACATTTACGGATTGCGTATTACCACAACCATTGGCTGTAAGGGTATAATTATAAGAAGCTGTAGCGGGTGTATTGGTTGGGTTTACCAGAAATTCATTAGGACTATTTAATCCCAATTGCGCCGGATTAGTGATGGGATATACCAGCGCTCTTGTCCAGCTGAATAAAGTACCAGCAGTATTCGATTGAGGTGTATAAATAAATTGACTTCCTGTGCAAATAGCTGGAGGAGTTAAACTACTGCTAAGTGTAGGTGTTGGATTTACAGTTACTGTAAATGTTTGTGCATTCGTACAGCCATTGGTAGTAATCAGCGTATAAGTGTACCCGGCAGTTACAGGAAAGGCCGTAGTGTTGATTAGTGTTTCAGCAGGATCATTAGAGCCGCTGGCAGCCGGATTGCTGATACCGGTTGTAACGGTTCTTACCCAGTTAAAATTGGTTCCGGGTAAAATATTAGTGGGGGCATAGTCAAAAACAGTTCCACTACACACAGGGGGTGGTACTAGCGTACTACTTAGTACAGGAACGGGATATATATTCACAGTTACATTTTGCGTATTTGTACAACCATAAGCGCTAAGTGTATAGGCATAGGTAACCGGTGTAATGGGTAGATTACTATTAAATAAAGTTTGCGATACACTTTGTAAACCACTTGCCCCGCCACTACTTGTGATTCCACTAACAGCTGGTCTTGTCCAGCTATAACTGATAGCCACTAAAGTAGTATTGGCTAATGCAGTATAGGTGAAAGTTGACCCGGTACAGATAGCGGTTGGCGTTAAGCTAGAAGTTAATATGGGTAATGGGTTAACATTAAATGTTCCGGTAAATACATTACTGTTTGCACATCCATTAATGCCTACCGAATAGTAATAGGAAACTGGAATCGGGGCACTGGTGTTATTTACTAATGTTTGTGAAATATTTCCTGTTCCTGTTAATGCTCCGGAACTGGTTACTCCGGTTATAGCAGGCATTGACCAGGTAAAATTGGCTGATGGTGTGGAGCTGGTGGCAATATAGCTAAAGACACTGTTGCTGCAGAGTCCTGATGGAGTCAGTGTGCTGGTTAATAAAGGTGTTGGATTTACTGATACTGTTACATTCTGGCTATTGGAGCAACCATTTGCTGTTAGGGTAAATGTATACACAACATTCACAGCGGTAACGATATTATTTGTAATAGTTTCAGTGATAGAATTTCCTGGAAATAACCCATTGCTATTAGGGATCGTTAATGAGGTATTGGGAACTATGGCTCTTGCCCATGCAAAACTGGTTCCTATAGTAGCACTAGTGCCTACATATGAGAATACAGAGTTATTACAAATAGCAGTTGGGTTTAATCCACTGTTTAGGACAGGTGTTGGATTTACAACAATCGTAAAGGATTGAGATGTTCCATTACATGTATTGGATATAGGTGTTACAGTAATGGTTGCAGTTATTGGTACGGCTGTAGCATTAGAGACCGTAAAAGGGCTGATATTTCCTGTTCCATTTGCCCCAAGCCCAATTGTGGGAGTATCGTTTGACCAGCTATATGTAGTATTTGCTACAGTTGACCCACCAAAGGTTACGCCGCTTGTTAAAGTTCCATCACAAACTATCTGATTTGTGATGGCGTTTACAGAGGGGTTTGGGTTTACTATAAAGGTAATTGAAAATGAAGTTCCTGAAGTTGTTTCAGTAACTGCATAAGTTGCAGTTTGTTGGGTTCCTGTTGGATTAAGTAGTGTTTGAGAAATAGCTGGATTTGTTCCGCCAACGCTAGCTGAACCGCCAGTTAATCCCCCTGTTACTACTGGAACTCCCCAAGTATAATTTGCTGATGCAAAAACATTTGAATTAGTATAATTTAGATTTGTGCCACTGCATGAATTAATTTTTGTAGGGTCAACCCTTATGGTAAAAGAGGTAGAATTGCCAGTACATAAATTAGCAGTTGGAGTAACTGTAAAAGTTGAACTAATTTGATTTAAGGAAGAATTTGTGGCAGCAAATGATGGAATATTACCTGATCCAGTTCCAGGGCCAAATCCAATAGATACATTGCTATTTGTCCAAGCAAAAGTAGATCCAGCAACCGTACCACCAAAAAGGATGGCACTTGTATTGGTACCATTTAATACCTCCTGACTAGTAACACTTGCAACTGTTGGCGTTGGATTTACAGTTATTGCTAAAGTGAAAGTCGTATTTGAAGTAATTTCAGTAACTGTATAAGAAACGATTATTGGGATATTGTTGGGATTTCTTAAAGTTTGCGAAATTGATACTGTCGCATTTGCCACAATAGTATTGGCTGAGCCCCCAGTAAATGCACTCCCACTTGTAGGTGCCAGCCATGTAAACTTACCTCCTGGGAAAATTGCATTATCTGAATAATTAAACGAAACTCCACTGCAAACTGTTCTGGTAGGGGCATATTGCGCATGCGAAGCAAAAGCGGATAAAAATAAAACAATAAGAAGGTAAACTTTCCGCATAGTCTTGGTATTGTAGATAGAGCTAATAAATTTAAGGCAGCTTATTCAGAAATCGACTTAAACAATAACTTAATTCTTTGTTGTAGTTTTTTTACTACACCCTGATAACCAAGTAATTAGGTGTAAAATTTCAAGCAGGTTTCTTGTGAATTGACTCGGTTTATTTGAAAAGTGTTGTCTGGAATAATAAGTTTCTTTTTAAACCATGGAAATTGAGCAGTGAGAGATATATGCTGCTCAGGCAATCTGAGCTGATTTACAGTTATTTAGAACTATTGCGTTCTATCAAACTGCTTTTCAAAACAATCTTATCAATCCGGTTCCCAAATGTCTTTTTTTCAATCATTCTGAATAAAAGACTGGCAGATTCTTTTCCGATTTCAAATGCAGGCTGGGTAATCGTGGATAGGGAGGGTGAAAGTAAGGAAGCTGTTCGCAAATTGGAAAAACTGATGATCTTGATCTGCTGGGGTATTTTTAGTTTGATATCATTACATACATAATAAGTAGAAATGGCCAGTTTTTCTACCGTGGCGAAAATACCGTCTGGCCGGTCTTTTTTTGCGGATAGCATGTTTTTGATCAGGTTCAGATTGTTTTCATTATCATTATTACATTGGATAACCAGCTTAGGGTCGAGTTTAATATCATGCTTTTTTAGCGCATCCTCATACCCCTTCATTCTTTTATGGGTGATGGAGAGGTAATTGGATAATGACAAACAGGCAATTTTTTTACAACCTGCATTGATCAGGTGCTCTGTGGCTTTAAAACCACTTTCATAATCATCCGTGGTTACTGTGGGGCAATCCATCTGTTCCGGAACCCTGTCGAAAAATACCATAGGAATACCGGTTTCGTGTAAAGAAACCAGGTGATGAATACTTTCAGTATCCCGACAAAGAGAGATTAAAACACCATCTACTCGTCCGCCTTGTAAGTGACGGATGGTTGCTTCTTCGTTTTTATAATCTTCATGGGTGAGATAAGTCAATAAATGATATCCTTTCTGCTGTGCCACCATTTGAATTCCATCCAATGCAAGTGCAAAGAAGTTATTGGCTATTTCAGGAATGACTACGGCAATGGTGACGCTTTTTTTTCTTCTCAGGCTACTGGCAAATGGGTTTGGCTGGTAGTTCATTTTTTCAGCCATGGCCAGTACCCGTTTCTTTGTCTCGGCACTGATCTCATAACTATCCCGAAGGGCTTTGGATACAGAGGAAATCGATAAGCCCAATTCCTCAGCCAGCTTTTTTAAATTTGTATTACTCATAATATATGGCAAGCATCAGGTAATCAAAAATCAATCCCTTACAATGGGGTAAGTTACATCCATTTACGAAAAAAAAGAAAACGTTTTCGTAAGTAGACAATCCTTTTTAATAAAACCAATGGCTGAAATAGCTAAAAGATTTGGGGCTGGATAGATATACGGGTAGCTTGTTTCTTTACCTACCGGTATTGGCTAAAATTTTAGATCTCGTCTACGAAAACCTTTTCGTAGAATAAGCAGATTGACTAACCGGTTAGCAGTAAATTAGTTACGTAAATATGGGATCGTAACAGAGATGAAATACGGTCAGGATCATAAACAGAATTTTTTATGCGAATTGCTTGCTTTTTTATGACTGTATTTTTGGGGATCCATGCTATAGTTGCTCAACAGCCTGTAAAATTGATCACACTAGATCCGGGTCATTTTCATGCTGCCCTGGTGCAAAAATCGATGTATCCACAGGTAGATCCTGTTGTATATGTGTATGCAAAAAAAGGGGATGATCTGCAAATGCATCTTGATAAAATCAATGGATATAATACCAGTCCCCTTTCCCCCACGCATTGGAAAGAAGTTGTTTACACCGGGGATGATTACCTCACTAAAATGCTTTCAGAGAAAAAAGGGAATGTAGTGGTGCTTGCGGGTAATAACCAGTTAAAGACAGATTATATCTTAGCATCTGTTCAGGCCGGTTTTCATGTTTTTTCTGATAAGCCCATGGTGATTAATGAAAAGGGGTTTGAACAATTGAAAAAGGCATTTTCTATTGCTGAAAAAAAGAAATTGCTTTTGTATGATATAATGACCGAGCGTTATGAAATAACCTCTATTCTGCAAAGAGAGTTATCGATGCAGTCTGCTGTATTTGGTAAACTACAGAAAGGAACCGAAGCTGAACCGGCAGTAACCAAAGAAAGCGTACATCATTTCTATAAGTATGTATCAGGTGCCGTGTTAACCCGACCAGCCTGGTTTTTGGATGTGGAGCAGGAAGGAGAAGGAATCGTAGATGTTACCACACATTTGGTGGATCTGGTTCAATGGGAATGTTTTCCTGGTCAGGTGATTGACTATACAAAAGACATATATCTTTCTTCAGCCAGAAGCTGGGCTACCCTGATATCCAAAGACCAGTTTAGTGAGCTTACCAAATTAAATAGCTTTCCCGATTACCTGAACAAATACCGTGATGCACAGGATCATATTAAAGTAATGAGCAATGGAGAAATCAATTACACCATCAAAGGGGTGCATGCGAAAATATCTGTCACCTGGAATTATAAAGCGCCGGAAGGAACAGCAGATACCCATTATTCAATTATGCGTGGAACCTTATCTAATCTGATTATCAGGCAGGGGGCAGCGCAACTGTATAAACCTACTTTATATATTGAACCCATGGTTGCCAGTAAGGAATATGAAGCTGATCTGCAAAAGGTAATTGAGAAAATCGCAAAAGAGTACCCGGGTATTCATTTACAAAAAAATGAAAAAGGATGGGAAGTCCTGATTCCGGAAAAATTTAAAGAAGGACATGAATCGCATTTTGCCAGAGTTACAGAAAAATACCTGGGTTACCTGGCTAATCATTCAATGCCTGCATGGGAAGTGCCTAATATGCTGGCCAAATATTATATCACTACCCAGGCACAAAAAATGGCTTCAAAAAAATAGTGGATTAAGGCAATTCGTAATCAACCGATCAAAAGAATAAGATAAAACAGTATATAGCAATGTCTACATCGTTTTCGTAGATTAAAATTTTCATATAAGAAGTATCCTTATAAAAAAATACCAAATTCACGATAAATTAAGTTTGTATGGAGGATCAGCGTTTGTTTTCGTTAGAAGGGAAAGTTATTATTGTTACAGGTGGAACAGGAATTTTGGGCGGGGCTTTTATTAAAGCCATTACTCAGGCAGGTGGTGTGGCAGTTATATTGGGAAGGAATGAAAAAATAGCGGTACAAAGAACAGAGGAAATCGTTGCATCGGGGGGTAAGGCTTTTCCTGTAATTGCAAACGTTTTAGTTGAAGCAGATCTGATCATCGCAAGGGATTTGGTTCTTGAAAAATATGGTTCTATTGATGGCCTGGTCAATGGCGCCGGAGGCAATGTGCCGGAAGGTGTTTTGCAACCCGGGGCAGATATATTTTCACTGAACATTGAGGGAATGAAAAAGGCCATGGAATTGAATCTTTGGGGAACACTGATTCCTACACAGATTTTTGGGGCAGCAATGGCAAAAAAAGGAAAGGGAAGTATTGTCAATATATCTTCGGTAAGTGCTCAGCATTCTGTTACACGTGTATTGGGTTACAGCATGGGTAAGGCAGCGGTGGATTGTTATACCAAATGGTTTGCAGTGGAAGTAGCAAACCGATTTGGAGATACCATTCGGGTAAATTCCATTATGCCCGGTTTTTTTCTTACTGAACAAAACAGAACTCTGTTAACCCAATCAGATGGAAGCTATACCGAGCGGGGAAATGCAGTAATTAAACAAACCCCTTTCAAAAGATTTGGTTCACCTGATGAATTAACCGGAGCACTTGTTTATTTATTAAGTGATGCATCTCGTTTTGTAACTGGAACCCAGATTGGAATTGATGGCGGGTTTACTGCTTTTAGCGGCGTGTAAACACTTTCAATTGTACTTAATGAAACTAGTATGAGCAGCTATTTTTTAACAGAGGATTTTTTACTTCAGGGTAAAATGGCGAAAAGGCTGTATCATGATTTTGTGAAAGGGCTGCCTATTATCGATTACCATTGTCACTTGCCTCCTGATGAAATAGCTGCCAACAAACAATTTGCCAATCTTACCGAAATTTGGTTAAAAGGTGATCATTATAAATGGCGCGCACTTCGCACATTGGGGGTTGGGGAAGAAATGATCACGGGTAAAGCATCCGATGAGCAAAAATTCATGGAGTGGGCAAAACAAGTTCCCCAAACAGTGAGAAATCCCTTGTTTCACTGGACGCATATGGAGCTCAAGAATGTTTTTGGAATAAACGAATATTTGAATGAAGCGTCTGGTCCGGAAATCTATACTACCTGCAATGAATTATTGGGAAGACCATCCTATACAACACGGTCTATTCTGAAATCATTTTCTGTTGAGTATATAGGTACAACAGACGAGCCATGGGATAGTTTAGCGTATCATCAGCAAATTGCGGCAGAAAAATTTTCCATAAGGGTTTCGCCTTCATTCCGGCCGGATAAAATATTGCAGATCGATAATCCAAAGACATTTTTTGCGAGTATTGACCTGCTGTCAAAAAGCAGTGGGGTAGCCATTAAAGATATTCCCTCATTGTTAGAGGCTATTCAGAACCGCGTTGATTTTTTTCACGAAAATGGTTGCCGTGTTTCTGATCATGGGTTGCAGTATATGCCCCCGGATTTCTCATTTTCTCAACAGTTGGAAACAGAATTTGCTTCGTTTCTTAGTTCAAAAAAAGGAAGCTTTTCAAACCCGACTGCTTTTATGGGGTATATGCTGGTTCAGTTGTGTAAAATGTATCACGCAAAAAAATGGGTGCAACAATTTCATCTGGGACCGATACGCAATAATAATACGAGACTAAAAATGAAATTAGGGTCGGATAGTGGGTTTGATTCTATCGGAGATTTCCCGCAGGCATTACAGCTGTCATTATTCCTTGATTATCTTGATCAAACAGACCAGCTTACCAAAACCATTATTTATAATATTAATCCTTCAGATAATGAAGTCTTTGCCAGCATGCTGGGAAATTTTAATGACGGGAGTATAAGAGGTAAAATACAGTTTGGTTCTGGCTGGTGGTTTCTGGATCAGAAAGATGGGATGGAAAAACAACTGAATGCTCTGTCTAATATGGGCTTGATCAGCACATTTATTGGCATGATCACAGACAGCAGAAGCTTTTTATCTTTTCCCAGACATGAATATTTTCGCAGAATTCTCTGCAATCTGATAGGTGACGAAATGGAAAAAGGATTATTACCCAATGATGAAAAATGGATGGGAGAGATTGTCAGAAACATTGCCTACTTTAATGCAAAAGAGTATTTTGGTATTTGAGTAGTATAATAGGGTTACTTGTATTTTCTAAATATTTAAACATTGCCATATGTCAAACACAAGACGAAATTTTATCAAACAATCTGCCAAAGCTGCAGCCGGTACTTATATAGCAACGATGGGTTTTAGTGCAAAAAGTTATGCCAGAATTCTAGGTGCTAATGACAGGGTCAGGGTTGGGGTAGTTGGTTTTTCCGACAGGCACAGAAGCTCTCATATTCCTCCCTTTATGAAATTTTATAAAGAGTTGAATTTTGATATCGTATCAGTCTCCGATTTATGGAAAAAAAGAAGAGAAGAAGGGGCTGCTTTCCTGAAAGATAAAATGGGGCATGAAATCAATGCCTATCGGAATAACGATGAGTTATATGCTTCCAAAACAGTTGACGCCGTATTCATTAGTACCGCTGATTTTCAGCATGCATTACATACGATAGAAGCCGTTAAAGCCGGATGTGATGTGTATTGCGAAAAGCCTTTTGCAGAAACCATGGAAGATAACCGTGCTGCATTAAAAGCAGTAAAAGCTTCTGACAGAATTGTTCAGATTGGTTCTCAAAGAAGAAGCGGGCCCAATTATACAGCTGCTGCTGATTTTATTCAGTCAGGAAAATTCGGTCCCATTACCATGGTAGAACTTACCTGGAATGTGAATCAACCAGGCCGTTGGAGAAGACCCGATCTGGTTGCTCAATGCAAGGAAGAGGACCTGGATTGGAAACGCTTTTTACTGAACAGGCCGTTTGAAAATTTTGACCCCAGAAAATATTTGGAATACCGTTTATTCTGGCCTTATTCCTCCGGTATGCCGGGTCAATGGATGAGTCACCAGATTGATACCGTTCATTGGTTTAGCGGCCTGGCACATCCCAGAAGTGTTACTGCAAATGGTGGTGTATATGTTTGGAAAGACGGACGCAGAAACTGGGATACCACCACGGCTGTATTTGAATATGGCCCTGAAAACGATCCTGCAACTGGGTTTCAGGTAGTATTTATGTCGCGTATGCATAATGGCGATGAGAACCCCAGTGAAATCTATTATTCCAATGGCGGTGAGTTAAATCTGATTACGAATAAAGTTTCACCCAAAGGAGGGTTAAAAGCAGGTCCAGCTTCAGCTATGCATATGCAACCCAATCTTTTGCCTGAATTGAGTTTGACAGATATGGCCGTAAAAGTTGAAGCCGGTGCCAATACCGGTGGGGATGTTCTAACCACCGCCCATGTTCGCAACTGGATGGAATGTATCAGAAGCCGTAAACAACCTAATGCACCGGTAGAAGCGGGTTACAATCATTCCATAGCAACCATTATGACCAATGCTGCCGCCAGAACAGGTCAGAAAGTAACTTTTGATGTGAAAACGCAGGAAGTGATGGCTGGGGGGAAAGTGTTTAAGTTTTAAGTAGTAGGTAATAAGTAGTAAGTTGTTGTATGTATTTGAAAAGAGTTTTTTTCCTGGGGTTATTTTTATGTATTTATTTTCCTGAAATAATGAGTCAGGCTAGGGAGGATGATGGGCAGGTTGAAAGGGCTTATCTGGTTTCTGCCATTACAAAAATGGCTGATCCCTTGTTTACATCACTAAGCCAAAATAAACTAAAACTAACCATGCCGGTGGAAAAAAATGATGGCATGCAAAAGGGGAGTTCCTCTACTTATCTGGAAGCTTTTGGAAGATTACTGGCAGGGATGGCTCCGTGGTTGGAATTAGGTCCGGATAATACAGCAGAGGGTAAGCTGAGAAAAAAATATATCGATCTGGCTTTGCTTTGTTTGCATAATGGAACCGATACGAGTTCGCCTGATTATTTGAATTTTACCATACCCGGACAATCACTGGTAGATGCAGCATTTCTTACCCATGCTTTATTAAGGGCACCCAAGCAGCTTTGGGGCAGATTGGATACGGTTACGAAGCAAAATATCATCACCGCCTTAAAAAAAACAAGGGCAACAAAACCGGGACAAAATAACTGGCTTCTTTTTGCGGGTATGGTGGAAGCCGGATTACTGGAGTTTACCGGAGAATGTGACCAGTCCCGTATCGAATATAGTATTGAAAAGCACAAGGAATGGTATAAGGGGGATGGGGTGTATGGTGATGGGGTTGATTTTCATTGGGATTATTACAATAGCTATGTAATACAGCCCATGATGTTGGATATCGTGAGAATATTGGAAGCAAAAGGTCAGCAACCAGTAATTGATTATCAAACAGTCATCAAAAGAGCCGTTCGTTATGCAGCCGTTCAGGAGAGAATGATCTCTCCCGAAGCTACTTACCCGGTTTTGGGTCGTTCATTGGCTTATCGATTTGGGGCATTTCAATTATTGTCACAAATGGCTTTGCGAAAAGAATTGCCGGAGCAGGTGAGTCCGCGTCAGGTAAGAGCTGCTTTATTTACGATGATCAAAAAACAATTGGAAGCTCCCGGCACTTTTGATAAAAACGGATGGCTGCAAATTGGGATCTATGGTCATCAGCCCGGCATAGCCGAATATTATATTTCAACCGGAAGTTTATACTTATGTTCCCAGGCATTTCTGATCCTGGGATTACCGTCTACAGATGAGTTATGGAACGGGAAAGATGAAGACTGGACAGCGAAGAAAGTCTGGAAAGGAGTGGCTGTGCCGATTGATCATTCATTGAATTTCGAATGATGAATATCGAACAAGGAAGTAAGAAGTATCTCTAATTCGTTATTCCTTGTTCGATATTCGACATTCGATATTTCTCACTTTCCTGTATTCAAAACTGTATTCGCTTCCGATACTTTTCTTCCTTTCATCTCTCTTTCTTCTACTCTGTGTTTTTTGAGCATTTTTGTTTTGATCAGGATAGCGGCTTC
>CAIYKV010000162.1 GCA_903926855.1 uncultured Bacteroidota bacterium
ATAAAATCAAAGCTCCTCTTGCTGCGTATAATTCTACGTTGCTTTGTAGTACTATCGGACCGGTTAGCCATAGTCCCGCTGGGATAAGCACGGTTCCACCTCCCTGCTTAGCACATTCGGTAATGGCTTTATTGATAGCAAGCGTGTTCAGCGTATTGCCATCACTTTTCCCACCGTAGGTTATGATATTACAGGTATCTTTTTTAAAATGCGGTTGGTAAATTTTAGGTAGTTCATATGCCAGCTTCTCCGGGTGTGCAGATGGCTTTAGGTATTGGGCAAGCGGAAGATTTTTTTGTTTGAGTTCATCACAAACCAGGGAAGCCATGAGCGATGCCCCATATTCAGAAAAATGGGTATCATCCTTTCTTCCGTCCGGAGCTGTTTTAAAATGCTTAGGATCTATCCACAGAAATATTTTTTTAGAGCCTTCTACTCCATGCTGTTCAATTAATGCCTGGCTGGAATGATGGAGGTCTATTAAAGGAACATTCATTTCTTTGGCAATAGCCCTAACTACATCAGGATACTCTCCATGCTGGTCTACAAATTTGCCATCTTTATCAAATTTTCTTCTCATTACCGGTGTAACAAGTATTGGGTTGGCCCCTTTACTTCTTGCATCTTTTACAAAACGAACCAGGTTATCACGGTAAGTGGTTTGCGGTGCCGCATAACGGTTACTATCTTCTATTTTTTGATCGTTATGTCCGAACTGGATAAATACCCAGTCATCTTTCTGCAAATATTTCATTACTGTATCCCAGCGGCCTTCTTTCAAAAAGCTTTTGGTGCTTCTTCCATTCACCGCATAGTTTTTGATAAAAACATCACTATTAAAATATTGCGGAAATAACTGGCCCCATCCTCTTTCCGGATTATCTGCCAATGGCTTATCAGCCATGGTGGAATCTCCAATCATAAAAACACGAACAGTTGATTTGGGTATTTGGAAAGAAAGTGTTGTGAGTGCAAACAATAGAAGAGATAATTTTTTCATTTTCTTTTGTACTATTCTTTGAATAAAATTATAGTAACCAAACTGTATCCAAACAGGATTTCATTATTCAACAAAAAAGGGCCTCAGTTTTTTCAACTGTGCGGCCCCTTTGTAAAGAATGCTTAATTATAACCAAAAACAAACAAAAACGATTTAAAGCCAATACCTCATTTTGCCGCTTATAGGCGACAAAACAGAATTCATCTGAGATATGGGATACATCCAACCAGTTCATTGCAAGCAACCAGGAAATTCGGTATTCCTGAATAACAATGCTAGTCTGTTATTGATATCATACACAGTATTTTGAGTACTTTTTCTACGCAATCGTTCCCGGTAACAATTTCAGAATCCTGCCATTGATCCGGGGGGCCTCAAAAATGCATTTTTCAGTGGTCAAATACGCCAAAAAAGGGGGTGGCAGATTAGTAGAAAGCTGGTTTCTGGGTTGTTTGTGATAACACAAACAACGGCGAAACACAAACAACGGCGAAAAGATGTTCCTACGGAACAGGGAGGAAGTGAAAGGATAACCAATAAGTAGCCATTAAATTTCTTTCGAACACCTGTGGTGATAACACTAACAACGGCAAAAGAAGAGAGGTTTCGAAGAGGGATTGATACCAGGATTTAAACGGTTCGTGCCAGATTATTTTTTACTGATATGAGTATCAAAAACCGGCTTTTTAGGTGACTATTATAAAAACCTTAATTTAGTACCTGTTGAATGCAAGCGTAAAGTGCAGACAAACCTGCCCATGAAATTTGAAGCTGTTACCATAAAAGATATTGCCAAAGCACTCGGACTATCCACTTCAACCGTATCCCGGGCGCTTAGGGATAGTTATGAGATCAGTCCTGAAACCAAACGCCTGGTACTGGAATACTCAGAAAAAATCAACTATCAGCCTAACCCCATTGCCCTCAGCTTAAAGGAAAAAAGGAGCCGGTCTATTGGTATTATTGTTTGTGAAATTGCCAATAGCTTTTTCTCCCAGATCATTAATGGAATTGAATCCATTGCCTACGACAAGGGGTATAATGTAATCATTGCCCAAAGTCATGAATCCTATGATCGAGAAGTGATCAATGTACAATATCTCGCTTCCAGGTCGATTGACGGACTATTGGTGTCAGTTTCTTCCGAAACACAGGATTTGAAACACCTGAAAAGTTTACATGAACGGGGGTTCCCTATTGTATTCTTCGACAGGATAGTAGATGAAATGGAAACCCATAAAGTAATCGTTGATAATTTCAAGGGAGCGTATGAAGCCACTGAACACCTGATCAAAAGTGGGTATAAACAAATTGCCGCATTGGCGGGTTCGGAATACCTGTCTATCACCAAAGAGAGACTAAAAGGATATGAGCAGGCTTTAACAGACAATGGACTTGTATACGATGAAGCCTATGTAAAGCATTGCCTTCATGGCGGCATGCTTTATAATGAAGTAGAAAATGCCTTGAACCAATTGCTGAAACTAAAAAAGAAACCGGATGCCATTATAGCTTCCGCAGATAAGCTTACCACCAATTGTCTCAGGTATCTGAAAAAAAGAAAATTGAAAGTTCCGGATGATATGGGATTGGTTGGCTTTTCTAATCTTGATTTAACCGACCTGTTATCACCTTCTTTATCCGTTGTCAGACAGCCCGCTTTTGAAATCGGGGAAGTATCAACCGAATTATTGATCAAACAAATTGAAAGCAAGAGAGGGATTACTGATTTTGAACGAATTGTTTTGCCCCCTCAATTGTTGATACGGGAATCCTCGACGAAGGAATCTGTGTAGAAAATTATCTTTTATTCCTTATTTGTTTTCTTTATGAAAACTTATATACCAGCGCGATCAATCAAATCCTTTAACTAGATAGTTTTACCGCCTGTCTGGCTACTAATTTCCAGCCGTTTTTAGTTTTCTCCCAAACTAACAAGACATGTATTTTGACAGAGCCTGGTTTGCCTCCATCATTAGTGGTTGCATTCAGGTTATGTCGCACGATCGCTATATTATCCACTATCGAAATGGTTTGTGCAGAAAGATCGATGGTTACAAAATCGGATTTACCACTGACCAGGCTCTCTATAAATTCCTTTTTACCTTCTATATGTCCACTGGAATGACCATAACTAAGGCTATCTGATACCAGGTTTTCCAGCGCCTTCCTGTCCGGGTCAATCATGGCAACCCTTAATTTTTCGACTACGGCCGTAACCGCTTTTTCATCTTTTGACTGCGCAATCAGGTGGAAAGAAATCATGCATAGAATAAAAGACAGGATATATTTCATAAGAAACACGATTTTATTATGTTACAATTGATTTTACCAAGACCAAAATAAGGTTATTCTAATCGCTTTTCAAGGTTTATTGCTTTTGTTTTATTGATACTAACGCAAACGTTGTATAACCCTGATTATATCCACTTTATTTATGCAGTATCTCAGCATCAGGCACCCAATTGCGTAGGATATGTATTGTGGTAAATTGCTTTATCTGCTCATCTGTTAATTGTTGAGACCAGGGCACTCTTCCGGAAATCTCAGCACCAGGACCGGTATTTTTATATTCTGCATAGCGTGCAGTTTTTTCATTTTCCGGGTTCTTCCAATTGTCCCAGCCTTGGGCAAGTATATGGCTGCCTATTTCACAACGGATATAGGTAACACAGGCATAAGGCCTCCAGGGGCGTCCTAGACTCACTTTGGTAATGCCTGTATCAGCGGTTAATTTGCAGTTGAGAAAAACATATCCATAGGCATGTTCCCTGGGAGTAGACGCAGCGGTAACATGCGAATTTTTCTTGCTGTGCAAATGACAGTTCACAAATAACGCAGTGGAAGAACCAAAAATAAAATCGGTTGATCCTTCTATATAGCAATTAAGATAATACTGGCGACTATTCTCATCACTGGTAAATAAAGTATCCTGGAAACCAATGATACGACAGTTAATAAATGAAGCCCGGTCGCCTGCAACTTTCAATGCCACTGCTTGTCCCGCTGTTAAACCGGCATCATTCTGAAACGTAATATCCTCTGCCGTAAAATCATCCGCTTTCATATAGAAGGATTGTGAATTCATGGTATTGATCACAGTCCCATCTGGTAAAACTTTACCGGTATGATCATCATAGCTAAGGATTGTGGTGGCGGCATCCTCGCCTTTTATTTTTACAAAGCATTTGGATGAATCGAGATGCAGTTTTTCTTTGTATATCCCTTTTTTGATAAATATTTCTATGGGTGAGTGATTATTGAGCGGAACTGCATCGAGGGCATCCTGAACTTTTGTATAATTACCTGTTCCATCCTGTGCAACTATTATTTTTTTAACAGGCGTAGCTATTGCCAGCAAGCTAAACACCATTGATACCAGGAGAAAGTATATTTTTTTCATACCTAAGTTTTAAAACTGAATCACCCGCTTTAAGAAATAAATAAGGCTGCCCGTTTAGAGGCAGCCCTATATCTATCCATTACCGGGAAATTAATACCCTGGGTTTTGTTTAAGATTAATATTTGCATCCAATGCTGGCTGCGGAAAAGGTAACAATTCAGATTTACCGGTTGTAAAACCTGTTGCATACCTTGAAAGTGCAGTAGTATTAATGGCTGCGCTTAACCATACTATTTTGGTACTGCCGGTTGGTGTTGAACCCGGGGCTGCTTTATAAAATGAATTAGCCCACAATCCAGCACCATAGGTATTATCATCTGAAATAGACCCTGTTTTATAAAACATAGATACTGGTAAAGTATTGTAAGGAGCTGATAAAGTAGACATCGCTAACAAATTCGCTTTGGTATTTGTAAGAGCCGTTGACAACATATTCCACCTGATCAGGTCGAATTTTCTGACACCTTCTCCTCCCAATTCCAAAGATCTTTCTTTCATCAGTGCAGTAAAGAATGCTGCCTGACTTAATCCAGCGGGCAGATCTACCGTAGCATCCGGGGTAGAAATTACTTTTCCATATCCTCTTCTTCTTACCTGGTTAATGGCATTGTATGCGAGTGCAGTGGGCCCGTTAATCTGGTTTTCTGCTTCCGCAAACATCAATAACACATCTGAATAACGCAGTATTTGCCATTTCAGCCCAAGATATTGTATGGCATTGGTGGGTAAATAACTTGGATTGGTGATCCAATCTCTGCGGTATTTACCATCGCAGATGGCTGTAATTGCCTGTCCCACTTTGGTAATACCATCAGCAGCTACATTATAAATAGCACAGGTAACATCTCTTCTCAGATCTGTTGAATCGAAGAGGTAAAAATAGGTAGGCAATACATTGATACTTTTATTTCCAAGCGCATTCACGGTAGGTCCATTATAATATCCCAGTTTGGAATCTTCTGCACCTACTCCGCCAATCGCACTAGCCTGGAAAATAAGTTCGCCTTGGGGATCTGAAACTGCATGCGCACAAACCTGGTCTCTCCAAAGTGATTTGAAACTTGGATTTAATGCGTGTTGTGTTGAATTGATAATATCATTACACTCATCCCTGGCTATCTGATAATAGGTCAGAAAATCGGAAGGCTGTTGTAAAGTTCCATTACTGCGTAATGAATAACCGCCTCTGAATAAAGCAATTCTTGCTCTCAGACCTTTCACTGCTCCTTTGGTAATTCTTTCATCTAAAGGGTCTCCGATGGTAGCCAGGTCGTTACGCCATGGAACCAGATCCTCTGCTGTTTTCAGGTCGGCCAGAAGATGATTATAAATGGTATCCCTGCTTACTTTAGTAGGAAAGGGATTACTGGAAGCCAATGTAGATGCAGGTGCAAAATTGGCTGGAAGGTCTCCCCAGTTTACAATCGCTTCAAAGTAGAATTGTGCACGAAGCGTTAACGCCTCTCCTAACATTCTTTGTAATTGTTTCTTTTGCTGGTCTGTTCCGCTTTTATACATTCCCATCTGAGGAATATTGGCAATACAAATATTGGCATATTCAATACCCTGAAATAACTGGTTAAATGGATTCGTAAGCTGTGCATTTCCAGAAGTAGCAGAATAACGTGCTATATCCCTGCGATCATTATCTGAAGCGCCGGTAGGACCCTGCATTTCATCATTATCCATCGTATAGTATAAACTCAAACGGATTCCAAATCCCTGGTCACCCATCAGCCTGCTATATACACCTGCCAATGCTTTGTAGGTACTGGGCACATCTGCAAAAACAACTGCTGTACTCACATCCGTAATTGGTTGTTGATCCAGAAATTTTTTACAGCTGCCTAAAACAAATAACACAAGTACCGAAACCGCTATGCCTATTCGTTTATAAAAATATTTTGTGTTCATATCAGAATTTTTTTATTGATTAGAAGGTTGCATTTATTCCGAAAATAAAGCTGCGACTTTTCGGATAGGCTGAATAATCCAGTCCAGGTGTTAACGGACTTGTTGCTACACTTACTTCCGGATCATACCCGGTGTACCGTGTAAAAATAGCCAGGTTATTCGCTGTAAAATAGAACCTGAGTTTACTCATTCTGAGTCCGGCAATGGAGGTTACGGGTAAACTATATCCAATAGAAATATTGTTGATACGCAGGAAGGAACCATCTTCCATTGACCATGAAGAAGGATAAAAAGCACCTGCACTCTTGATCGGTTGCCAGATAGAGGCATTGGCGTTCAATGCTGCCAGTTGGTCTGGAGGAATACCTACTGCCTGGTTGGATGAATTAATCCATTCTGCAGTTTGACCGGTGGCAGTTACTACTTTCCATCTGCCTGCCATAATTGCCAGCATATTGGAGTTGGCTGTATATCCGTTAGTAAACTCGATTTTATTGGCGTTATACACAGTATTTCCGTAAGAGAAATTCAAAAACACACTCATATCCCAACGCTTATACATAAACTGCTGACTCAAACCGCCAGTAAACTTAGGTGTTGGATTACCTATAATCTTTCTGTCATTGGTAAGATCTACTACTCCATCTCCATTCAAATCTTTGAACTTAACAGATCCCGGCATCACCGTTCCGATAATACCTGCATCTGAAACCACGCCTGATTTCAAAGTATACACTTGTGTGGATGTATTGTAATCAAAATCAGATACTTTATAGAAACCATCATTTACCAGTCCATACATAGAACCCACCGGTGAACCTACTTTCACGATATAGTCAGTAGGCTGTCCTGATACACCCCAGCTGGCTGGCGGGTAGAAGGATGCCTGGTTTTGTCCCAATTGTAATACCGTATTTTTATTGAATGAGATATTGAAATTAGCTGACCAGCTGAAATTCTTCTTTCTCAGAATGGTGCTGCTTAACTGAAATTCTATTCCCTTATTAGAGGTTTGTCCAACATTCTGCAACTGGGTAGAATATCCATAAGTGGAAGCAATCGGCACATTCAGCAAAAGGTTCTTGGAAACGTTATTGTAATAATCAACACTCAGGTTAATCCTGTTTTTAAACAGGCTGATATCCATACCTATGTTCCTGTTCAGGTTAGATTCCCATTGGAGGTTCTGGTTTACCAGTCCGGATGAATAATACGCTGTTATTGCCTGGTTATTGATACCATAATAATAGGTTCCATCATTTTTGAAGGTAGTCAGGAACAGGTAATCATTGATCCGGTTATTACCCAGTGTACCGATACCGCCACGGAATTTGAGATCGCTGATGAAATTCACTTTCTCCATGAATTTTTCCTGTTTCACCCTCCATCCCAATGAGGCGGCCGGGAAATAACCCCATTGTAAACCCGGTGCAAATTTGGAAGCTCCATCTGCCCGTACATTGAATGAGAAGAGATATCTATCCAGGAAGGAATAGTTAACCCTGCTGAAAAATGATAAGTTGGTATACCTGGTTTTACCCAATCTTGGATAACCCGTAAATGGAACGGCCAGACTGGTTTTGGTAAACGCATCGTTAGGTGAGGTAAATGTGGGATAGTTTTTGAAAAGATCCGACATACTGGTCGTTTTCAAATCATAACTCTCTTCACCCACCAATACACTGAAATTATGTTTGTGCTTATATCCTGTTACCGCATAGGTTAATACGTTTGAATTGGTAAGTGTTGTAGTATTGGTTGTATCCAGTTCTACAATTGGTTTTTTGCCACCTTGCAATAATGCATAAGGTGTAAGCGAATCACTGAATTGTCTGTCCGTTATGGATTGATAGTTATAACTGAAAGTTGATCTGAAACTCAGGTTCTTGATAATATTATATGACAGATAAGCCGTTACATTAGACGCATCAGTTGTTTTTTTGCGATACTCTGAATTGGCTAACTGAATAGGATTGATCAGGTCCAATCCATTTCCCACATTCGGATCAGCAAACTGATCTGGGCCATTGATTGCCTGTCCGGGTGATAAAAACGGTTTGTATTTAACCGCATTCCGTAAACGGTTATACGCTGAACCCAGGGTAGAAGAAACCCCGGCTCCATATACATTTTGATCTGTATAGCGGGCACTCACCCCTACTCTTAATTTTTCGGTTACATTGTAATCGCCTTTAAAATTCAGGATATTTCTTTTGTAACTTGAATTGAGTACGATGGCTTTTTCATCGTTATACGTATAACCAAAATTATACGTGAACTTATTGGTACCACCCATCGCCGAAATAATATGGGTTTGTGTAATACCTGTTCTACCGAAGGTTTGGTCCTGCCAGTTAATAGGATTTACATTTTTATAATTGGATAAAGTATCCCAGGTGGTTCCAAAATTGCCCGCAAACGTGGTACTGTCCGTTGCACTTCCTCTTGATCTTTCAGATTGGTATGTGACAAAATCATATGGGCTTAAAACAGGTAATTTTTTGGCCAGGGTTCTGGTGCCAATGAATCCATTATAACTAACGCTTAACCTTCCTATTCTTCCGCTTTTGGTAGTGATAATGATTACACCGTTTGCACCCCTTGCACCATAGATAGCTGCTGCGGAAGCATCTTTTAATACATCCACATTTTGAATATTTTGTGGAGAGATCACTGCTAACGCGTTTTCTACCTGCACCCCATCTACGATATATAGAGGTGAATTATCACCTGTGATGGAAATACCTCCACGAACCCTGATGGTTACATTCGCATCCGGAGAACCTTCTGCGGTAGTTGCGGTAACACCAGCCAGACGGCCATTCAGCATTTCTGCGGCTGAATTCACCGGAACATCTTTCAGGTCTTTAGCACCTACGCTGGAAACAGAAGCCAGTACATCTCTTCTCCGCACACTCTGGTACCCAATTACCACTACTTCATCAGATTCTTTTACTTCAACCAATAAAGCAATGGCTACCTGTGAACGACCATTTACTTTCTCCTCACGGGTGGCAAAACCAACGGAAGAAAATACAAGGGTTGCATTGCCATTAGGTGCCATAATGGTAAACAAGCCGTTTTTATCAGTAGAAGTTCCCTGCTGGCTACCTTTAATAACCACACTCACCCCTTCCAACGGTTCCTGTGCAGAATTGGTAACCCTTCCTTTTATTTGAAATTTCTTTTCCTGTGCGGCAACCGGATTGGACTGGAGCCATAAAAGCCCCGCCAGCATCCATAAACACAATAACAATCGTTTCATAAGCATACGCAATCGATTTAGGCAATCAAAACTTGATAGATTAGTAAAATATTCAACGGTAAAAAAATACGGGAGAAAGGTATGCCGCCATAGAAATATACGGCTGAATTTGCACGGTTATGTGTCCGTTTGGTTAGCATGGCAAGCAGTTAGGTAATATCGTGACCAAAATCAATAAAACTTTCCGATGCCCAATGGGCAGGAAACGCTTCATGACAGGTCAATTCTACACCTATAAAGACAATCGAAAAAGGGAATCTGCTTTTTTTTCTACGCAATCGTTCCCGGTAACGTTGTCAGGCAAACCCCCATTTTCAATACCCTGCCAGAAAGCCCCCGGATTTACAAAATCAATTCCTTATTTTTATTTCTGTCTAACCCAACTTGCCATGTCATTTTTAAAGCCCCGTCTCAGTTTTTGGCAGATCATTAATATGAATGTCGGATTCTTCGGAATTCAATACAGTTTTGGTTTACAGCAAAGTGCGGTAAACCCTATTTATGATTTTTTAGGTGCTAAGCCAGATCAGATTCCCTTGTTAAACCTGGCCGGCCCCATGACAGGACTATTGATTCAGCCCATTATCGGTGCCCTGAGCGATAAAACCTGGCATCCCAGGTTTGGACGTAGAAAGCCGTATTTTTTTATCGGTGCTCTATTATGTAGTCTCTGCCTTTTTATCTATCCTTTTAGCAGTAGTTTATGGATGGCCGGCGGACTCTTATGGGTATTGGATGCAGCCAATAATACAGCTATGGAGCCTTACCGGGCTTTTATTGCTGATAAACTACCTCCTTCTCAAATGGCTACCGGGTTTTTATCTCAGAGCTTTTTTACGGGTTTGGGAATCACTTTAGCCAATATCTCTTTATTTGCCTTTCAGAAAATCAGCTTTTTAAAACAGACTCATGGTCAGATTCCCTATTGGGTTTTTGGATCATTCTTTCTGGGTTCGGTTTGTTCAATATCCTCCGTTGTATGGTCTATTTCCAAAACTCCGGAAATTCCTCCTACACCTGAAGAGTTGGCTGTACTGAAAGCCAATAAAAGAAGTGTTTTCGGCCCATTTATTGAAATATTTGAAGCCATCAAGGATATGCCCAAAGTAATGTGGCAACTGGCATTGGTGTATCTCTTCCAGTGGTACGCGCTTTTCTGTTATTGGCAAAATGCGTCAAAAAGTATTGCCCAATCGGTATGGAAAACATCCCCTTCCAAAAATCCCAAACTGTATGAAGAAGCAGTGGGTTGGGCTGGGCTTGTAAACGGATGGTATAATGTGATTACTTTTCTTTCTGCATTTGGATTGGTTTTTCTTGCTAAAAAATACAGTCCCAAAGCGGTGCATACTTCCTGTTTATTATTGGCGGGATTGGGGCTGATGGTGTTTCCCTATATAGAAAATCAATATTTACTATTTGTACCCATGACGGGTTTTGGTATTGCCTGGGCCAGTATGATGGGAGTGCCTTACCTGATGGTGGTAAACAATATTCCAAAAGAAAGATATGGTGTGTATATGGGTATTATCAATATGATGATTGTAGTGCCCATGATTTTACAGACCACCACGTTTGGTTATGTGCTGAATCATTTCCTGGATAATGATCCGGGAAAAGCGATCAGTTTTGGGGGTGTATTATTATTAGTAGCCTGTCTGGCCACTATGCTGATTAAAACCACAAAGCTATCTGATGAAGAGGTGGTGCTTTCTGGGGGTGGGCATTAATAAATGATTGAAAAATTAAACTCTTACAAGCGATTAAGGAGGTAACGTGTTGTGTTCTTTAAAATGCTTTACATAGCAAAATACGTTGAGTACTAGTATTTTTATACATTCTTAGCGATCATTGCGGTTCATTGCGTCCTTTGTGCTCCTGCTTTTAAAGGTTACCATTAGAAGCTGTAACGCAAAGGACGCAGTGAACCGCGGAGTACGCAAAGAAAAATATCGGCAATTAATTAAAATTCCATCGGTTTTTTATCGCACAACAAGTTAAAGAAGTAACTATGAAAATTTTATGTATTGGAGAAGCTTTGATTGATATGATTTGTACGGATAAGGGACAGACTTTATCGGCAGGTGAACATTTTTTAAAAAAACCGGGTGGAGCTCCCACTAATGTAGCAGCGGCGATTGCAGCTTTGGGCGGTGAGGTAGAATTGGTGGCCAAAGTAGGTAATGACTCTTTCGGAAAACAATTGATACAGGTAATGGATAGTTTCGGCGTATCTACCAAATGGATGATATCGGATGAACATCATTTTACCACCTTCGCTTTTGTATCCCTGATGGAAGATGGAGAAAGAGATTTTGTATTTAATCGCGGTGCCGATGGAGAACTTACCCGGGAGGAAGTGGATGCGATTGACCTGACAGATGTATCTATTATTCATTTTGGATCTGCCACGGGATTTTTGCCTGGGCCTTTACAGGCAGCTTACCAGGGACTATTACAGAAAGCTTTACAGAAAAATATTTTTATCAGTTTTGATCCGAATTACCGGCATCTTTTGTTCAAAAATGATATACAGGGTTTTATTGACCAGTCATGGAATTTTTTACATGCCTGTCAGTTTTGTAAACTCAGTGATGAAGAAGCCATGCTGATTACCGGAACGAATACGGTAACAGATGCAACGGCGCAATTACTAGATAAAACAAAAGCAGTATTCACGATCACTTTGGGAAAAGAAGGCACATTACTGGGTTTTGAGGGAGCCACTACCATTATTCCAAGCATACCCATTAAACCGGTTGATACTACCGGGGCGGGTGATGCATTTGTAGGAGCAGTTTTATACCAGCTTAGTGATAAGTCTTTACCCACTATACAAGCCCTTAGTCTTATCGACTGGAAATACATTGTAGGCAATGGCAATAAAGCCGGGGCAAGAACCTGCGAATACCTGGGTGCTATGGAAGCGTTTAAACACCTCAATAACCAGATCTTTCAATAGAAATTTATTACTGTGTACGAATTTTCATTATTTCAACGGGTTAACACCACCTGCGAACAGAACAAACTGGATACGGGTGGAAAAGACAAATCTTTCTATACCCGTTTAATCGCCAATACCGCTGCCATTCGATCATTGTATATGGAATTGTATGGGTATCAGGCCAAAACGGAATTATGGTTTGATGAAATGATACAGACCATCATTAGTGCCCATACCGGCCGGTCAAAAAAATTACAGGAAAGAGATACGCAGAAAGAGCAAAAGGAAAATTGGTTTCTTAGTAATGAGATCACGGGTATGAGTTTATATGTAGATCGTTTTTGTGGTAAGCTTCAAAATATGCCAGCCAAACTGGATTACCTGACCAACCTGGGGGTTAACTTTCTACACCTGATGCCTGTGTTTCAAAGTCCGGCGGGTGAAAGTGATGGGGGTTATGCGGTTTCTGATTTCAGAAAAGTTGAAGAAAGATTTGGTACCCTGAAGGACCTGAAAGATCTGCAGGAGAAAATGGCCGAGAAAGATATGTACCTGATGCTGGATATTGTACTGAACCATACTTCTCATCAGCATGAATGGGCCATCAAAGCAAAGCAGGGTGATAAGGGGTACCAGGATTATTTCTACATGTATGATAACCGGGAATTACCGGATCAGTTTGAACAAACCATGCCGGATATTTTCCCGGAAAGTTCGCCTGGCAGTTTTACGTATAGCAAGGAATGTCATAAATGGGTGATGACGGTTTTTCATCATTACCAATGGGATTTGAATTATACCAATCCAGCTGTATTCAATGCCATGCTGGATACAGTATTCTTTTATGCCAACCTGGGTGTAGATATTCTTCGGATAGATGCACCTGCTTTTATCTGGAAAGAGCTGGGCACTACCTGTCAGAATCTTCCGAAAGCGCATACCATACTCCGATTGATTAAACAATGTGTTCAGGTAGCGGCTCCGGGCACAGCTTTATTGGGAGAAGCCATTGTGGCACCGAAAGAGATCATGAAATATTTTGGAACCGGGGAATATACAGGCAGGGAATGCGACTTCGCCTATAATGCCACACAGATGGCTTTACAATGGGATGCATTGGCCACCGGTGATATCCGTGTGATGCTGGCGGCACAATATGAATTGTTACAAAAGCCTTACGGTACTACCTGGATCACGTATACCCGTTGTCATGATGATATTGGTTTGGGATATGATGATAGTATGATTGCGGCTGCAGGGTTTAATGCGTATGAGCATAGAAAATATTTGAAGGATTATTATTCTGGTAAATTTCCGGGTTCGCCTGCTGTGGGTGCTTTGTTTTCTGTGAATCCGAAAACACAGGATGCCCGTATCAGTGGGTCACTGGCTTCTTTATGTGGACTGGAAAAAGCTTTGGAATATAATAATCCGGTTGAGATAGAAATGTCTATTCGCAAAATCATATTAATGCAGGCCCAAACCTGTTTTTTGGGTGGGGTACCGATGTTGTTTTATGGAGATGAAGCAGGCTATACCAATGACTACTCTTATTTAGATGATCCCGCAAAAAGTTATGATAACCGATGGATGCACCGGCCGGTGATTGATTGGGAAAAGAATACAAAGACAGAAGAGATTGGGAGTATTGAGCATAGTATATTTTCTGCAACCCAAAGATTGATTAGCTTGAGAAAGCAATTATCGGTAGTTGCCGATAGAAAAAACCTTACCTGGCTTACCCCGCATAATATTCATGTAGCCGGTTTTCTGCGTGCATATGATGACCAGAAATTATATTGTATGTTTAATTACAATAGCAAAGCTTCTTATATTACCTGGTATGCTTTTAAAGAACATGGTAAGGGTACGAAACTATATGATCGTTGGCAGAATAAACGGTATACGGTTGGTGAGGATCATGAATATTTGATTATTGAACCGTATTCGTTTTGTTTGATGGAGGTGGTGGAATAATTGCGGGAGACTGATTATATTAATTATGCACTTTGCGTTCTTTGCGTATTCTCTGCGTACTTTGCGTTACTGCTTTTACAAGTATTTTAATGAATGATAAACACAAAGGTGATGCCCTTAAAAGCAGTAACGCAATGAACCGCAAAAGACGCAAAGAGAAATTTAATTGAATTTTGCCAGTGTGTTTCTTAGGATGGCATAAAAATTGCGCAAAGCAAATAATGCAAAAGCCGATTAAACTGACCACATCAAGCCGAGGCAAGTTGACCACCTATATTGCTGGCGAAGATTTTCAGTTCAGGTATGTTAGTGGTTAATAATTTCAATGTTCTTTTCTTTTGTATTCTTTATCAAATTTAATTA
>CAIYKV010000163.1 GCA_903926855.1 uncultured Bacteroidota bacterium
ACCGAGCCACACAATTCAACACAAAAGACTACAAAAGCGTGCCATAAGTACATAAAAAAACTCCGATTTCGTTATGATTTCGGAGTTTTTAGTGCTATTTGCTAGCTTGATTGTGATCCCGCTGGGACTCGGACCCAGGACCCATACATTAAAAGTGTATTGCTCTACCAACTGAGCTACGGAATCTTACCCTTATAAAAAAGGCAGCTTTTTGGTCTGCCCTTATTCTTTTGGGAGTGCAAAAATAGGTGAAATAGAAAACCAGCCAAATTTTTATAATACTATTTTCTTGCATTTACCCACAATGATGTCAATAACTGATGTCTTAACTACCTATTTTTGCTTTACTAACACATATCAGATATGTCAATATTTCGCAATAAGGTGGTGGTAATCACCGGAGGATCCGAAGGAATAGGTAAGGCATTGGTTGATGCATTCCTTGAATTAGGGGCCAAAGTAGCTACCTGCGGTCGCAATTATGATAAACTATATCATTTACAATCCATCCATCCCGGGCGTCCGTTATTGATTCAAACCGCCGATGTTAGTAAAGAACAGGATTGCAGTCGTTTTATTGAAACGGTGGTACAATCATTCGGCACAATTGATATATTGATCAATAATGCAGGCATTTCTATGCGTTCTTTGGTGGCAGATGTATCATTGGATGCCATTAAAACAGTAATGGATATCAATTTCTGGGGTACGGTATGTTGTACCAAATTCGCATTACCTTATGTAATACAAAATAAAGGAACCATCGTTGGGGTATCTTCTGTAGCCGGTTACCGGGGTTTACCTGGACGAAGCGGGTATTCTGCTTCCAAATTTGCGGTAAATGGGTGGTTAGAGTCGTTACGGACAGAATTATTGGAAAGCGGAACCAATGTAATGTGGGTTTGCCCGGGCTTTACTTCCTCCAATATCCGTAATGTAGCCCTAAACCAAAAAGGGGAGGCACAAGGAGAATCCAAAATGGATGAAGTTAATTTAATGAGTTCTGCAGAATGTGCCAATCATATTATAGAAGCTATTGCAAAAAGGAAACGTACATTGGTGTTAACCGCTACGGGTAAGCAGGCCGTATTCATGAACCGTTTTTTCCCTTCATGGGCAGATAAACTGGTAAGGAAATTTTACTTCAAAAACGGCGAACTGGTGAAATAACCAGACACTTTAAACGTTTTACTTTTAACATGCCCATTCTCACCCTAACTACTGATATAGGCCAAAGGGATTACCTGGTTGGCGCCATTAAGGGTCAGTTACTTAGTCATTTTCCTGGGTTGAGTATTGTAGATATTACACATTATCTATCACAAACCAATTTTCCGCAGGCTGCTTACACTTGTAATAATGCATTTAGGTACTATCCACCGAATACGATTCACTTGATTATTGTAAATCTCTTCGAATCGCCTGTTAAACATTTGCTACTGGCAAAATACAATGAGCAGTTTATTATTTGTCCCGATAATGGTATTCTTACCATGATTACAGGTCAAAAGCCTAAACAAATTGTGGCCATTCCATTTACAGGTCAGCAAACCCTGTTAGAAATGACGCAATTATTAGCGGAGAAAGTGGCTGTTTTGGAGCATAACAGAGACCTGAGTGCTATTGGTCCGGTATTAGATCAAATAGAAGAGAAATACCCTTTACGTGCCACACTGGGACCTGATTGGATGGAAGGACAAATTCTGTTCATTGACAATTTCGAAAATGTGGTAATCAATATCACATTAAAAGAATTTACCGAACATCGAAAAGGCAGAAAGTTCAAAATCGTTTTCAAAAGAAATGAAATCATAGATGTAATCAGTACCAATTATACTTCGGTTACAGAAACCGAAAAACTGGCATGGTTTAACTCAGCAGGTTACCTCGAAATTTCGCTTCGTAATGGCAATATTGCCGGTCTCTTTGGTCTTCAGGGCTTTAATGAGCAAATGCAACAAGCCGGCTCAACCACCGAAAATAAATGGTTTTACCAAACCGTACGGATCTTCTTCGAATAACGATATATAGGATACAACCCGTACCCCCAAACCTGTAACCTCCTCCAATAACTGTATTTTTCCATTTGCCCAATAGCCAGTATTTTTGCATCCGCAACGAAACTTGCTAATCATTTCAAATCAATCATATACTATGGCATACGACGTAATTGTTTTAGGTAGTGGACCGGGCGGTTATCCGGCGGCTATTCGTGCTTCTCAGTTAGGCTTTAAAGTAGCCATTGTTGAAAAAGAAAGCCTGGGCGGTGTTTGCCTGAACTGGGGATGTATTCCTACCAAAGCATTACTGAAAACCGCACAGGTTTTCGATTATATGAAGCATAGCACCAGTTATGGAATCAACGCCTCGGGCGTGGAAGCCGATTTTGGCTCTGTAATCAAAAGAAGCCGGGGAGTGGCCGATAAAATGAGTAAAGGGGTCACCTTTCTCATGAAAAAGAATAAGATAGATGTGATCATGGGATATGGTAAAATCAAGGCGAAAGGGCAACTGGAAGTAACGGCTTCTGATGGCAGCAAACAGGTGGTAGAAGCTAAATATATCGTTATTGCAACAGGCGGAAGATCCAAAGAATTGCCGAACCTAAAGCAGGATGGCAAAAAAGTAATCGGATATCGCGAAGCCATGAGTCTGCCTGTACAACCTAAAAGCATGATTGTAGTAGGAAGTGGGGCAATAGGTATTGAATTTGCCTATTTCTATAATAGTCTGGGTACCAAAATAACCGTAGTAGAATTTCTCCCAAGAATTGTACCGGTAGAAGATGAGGAAATCTCTAAAGAGCTCGAAAAGCAATATAAAAAGCAAGGCATTGATATTATGACCAACGCCTCTGTAGAAAGTGTAGATACCAGTGGTACAGGTGTGAAAGCACAGGTAAAAAAGCAGGATGGCAGCATTATTACCCTTGAGGCAGATATTGTTTTAAGTGCAGTTGGGGTAGTGGCAAATATTGAAAATATTGGTTTGGAAGAAAATGGTATCAAAACCGAAAAAGGAAAAATTATTGTAGATAAATACCAGCAAACTTCTGTCCCCGGTATTTATGCCATAGGCGATTGTTCACCGGGTCAGGCGCTAGCACACGTAGCATCCAAAGAAGGGATCAATGCAGCAGAGCATATAGGCTATAATGAGAAGAAATTTGCTCATTTGCCTGAGCCACTGGATTATAATAATATACCAGGATGTACCTATTGCAGTCCTGAAATTGCCAGTGTTGGATATACCGAAAAAGCTGCCAAAGATGCTGGCTATGAGCTTAAAATTGGTAAGTTTCCATTTATGGCAAGTGGTAAAGCCAGTGCTGCTGGTGCTACGGAAGGTTTTGTAAAAGTGATTTATGATGCCAAATACGGCGAATTACTGGGATGTCATATGATCGGGATGAATGTTACCGAAATCATTGCAGAAGCCGTAGTAGCCCGCAAACTCGAAACTACCGCCCATGAAATCCTGAATGCTGTTCACCCTCACCCAACCATGAGTGAAGGCCTGAAAGAAGCAACGGCTGCGGCTTATGGTGAGGCGATTGATATTTAATTTGAAAATTTGAGAATTTGAAAATTTGAAAATGATTTTAATAGGCTAAGTGTTTCATGTCACTATATTTCAAAAAAAAACTACCATTGGTAGTTTTTTTTATTCCCCTAAAATATATGACTGTGTTAATTGATGATTAAAAAACCTATTTTCATCCCGACTACTCAGGATAAATTTTCAAATTTTCAAATTTTCAAATTTTCAAATTAACCTACTTGCTTCCAAAAACCTTCTTCAAAATATCACTGGTTCGCGCAGCAGGGTCTTGGCGGATACTTTTTTCCTGTAAGGCTATTTGGTAGAAGACTCCATTCAGGGATTTATCGGTTACATAAGCTGCAAGATCGGGGTTAACTTTTTTCTGGAAGGGTATTTTATTGTAGGTAGTAATCAGTGTGTTCCAATATTTGGTGGCATCCACTTTTTCCAGTGATTGCTTGATCACCGGACTAAAAGCGGTGGTAAGATCGGCGGTGGTTTTGCCCCGGAGATAACCTGTGGCAGCAGTATCGCTTCCTCTGAGGATATTGGCGGCATCTTCAAAACTCATCTGTTTAATGGCATTCACAAAAATGGGAGCAGCACTTTTGCAGGCATCTTCAGCAGCACGGTTCATGCTGAGAATGGCATCATCAACCTGTTTGCCCAATCCCATACTTCTCAAGGTGCTTTCAACTTTCTGTGCTTCGGGAGGTAAGAGGATTTTTACGGCGGCATTCCCAAAAAAGCCATCTACCTTCGATAATATAGCAGTGCCCTTATTGGTTCCATTGGTCAGGGCTTCTTTTAAACCTGCAGAAATATCTGCGGCGCTTAAGCCACTACCAGTTACTGCCTGCTTGGCTTTATTCAGTAAACCATTTAATCCTTGTGAATGAGCTGTTAAACAAATCAATGCAAAAAGCCCCAGAATAGGTAAACGTTTCATAGTATTTTATTTCAATTAATTCAGGAAAATAAATTTAACTACAAGATACTTGTGTAATAGGTGATTGGACACATTTTAATCCTATAAACTTGTGTTATTTTACTGTAAATCTATTCACGCTGTGTAATTCTGATATAGATCAGTGAAAATTGTTGGATATACACTATTTGAAATTGGATAAGTTATCTTGACTCTTTAATAGGGATCATGTAATTGCCTACTACAGGTATAATGACATTATTGGTGTTCTTAAAATTGCAGGAAAAATTCCCTGATATGATATAGGTAATATAGGTAGCGGTTGTGTCTTTTCTTGAGATGCTTGTTGCAAAAGCCGATTAAACTGACCACATCAAGCCGAGGCAAGTTGACCACCTATATTGCTGGCGAAGATTTTCAGTTCAGGTATGTTAGTGGTTAATAATTTCAATGTTCTTTTCTTTTGTATTCTTTATCAAATTTAATTA
>CAIYKV010000164.1 GCA_903926855.1 uncultured Bacteroidota bacterium
CGCGGCCTGCGCGTGGTCGACAGCGAGGCCGAGTTCGCCGAAGTCGTACGCGTTGCCGAGCATGTGCTGCGCCGCAGCGTCTCCCCGCTCAGCGGCCGCCCTGACCTCGCTAAGGGGACCTTTTTGGACTGAATACAGAGAGATTTATACAAACGGACTTACAGAGAGAGAGAAATCCAAGATCGATGATTTTGATTATGTATTCTTTGAAAAGAAATCCGACACATTGAGCAGGGAACAAATGGATCAATTAAGAAGCTATTTTTCTCCTGCCGCCATGAGGGCTGCATTGTTTATCATGCTTTACCGTGATTTTCCGGTTTTTCAAACCTCGTACCAGATATTGGATGCACTAATAGAAATTGATCACCTGATGAGCAACTGGCGACATAAACACCTGATCATGGTAAGGAGAATGATCGGGATGCGTGTGGGGACGGGAAATACTTCCGGTGCCGGTTACCTTGAGGGTGCATTGAATAAGCATTATGTATACAGAGATCTTTCAGGGCTCTCTACTTATTTAATTGAAAGAAAGAAATTACCAAAATTACCAGATGCACTGATTAAAAGCTTAGGTTTTCAGTTATAGGCGAATGTTAGATACCTGTTTCAACAATTGTGCCTCCTTGTTTGAAAGGTTTTATGTCAATAGCCTACCTTAGATAAGAAAATAATGATTTCCAATGCTGCGTAATTTTCTGATCCTGTTCTGTTGTGTGCCTTATTTGTTAGCTGCGCAAAAAAATGAAACAAAACTTCCGGTTGATCCATTGGTAAGAATCGGTAAACTACCCAATGGGCTAACTTATTATATCCGCAAAAATACAGAGCCCAAAAACAGGGCCGAGTTGCGGCTGGTGGTGAATGCGGGTTCCATTCTGGAAACCGATAAACAAGTTGGATTGGCGCATTTTACTGAGCATATGGCTTTTAATGGAACCGCACATTTCAAAAAGCAGGAACTGGTTAATTTTCTCGAAAAAAGTGGGGTCAGTTTTGGTGCCGACCTAAATGCCTCTACTTCATTTGATGAAACCATTTATGAATTACAGGTACCTACTGATAGTCCGATGGTATATCAACAGGCATTGCAGATACTGGAAGACTGGTCGCAAGGAGTAAGTTTTGAACCGGAAGAAATTGATAAAGAAAGAGGTGTAATTGTTGAGGAATGGAGACTTGGACGTGATGCAGAAGCCAGGTTACGGGATAAGTACTTCCCTATTTTGCTGAAGGGTTCGCTATATGCAAAAAGAATGCCTATTGGAACCAAAGCAAATATAGATACCGCGCATTATGGGCTACTGACCCGGTTTTATAAGGACTGGTATCGACCTGATTTGCAGGCCGTGATCATTGTGGGAGATATAGATATAACAGAAACCGAAAAAATGATCTGGGAGCATTTTGCACATATTCCCAGTCCGGATCATCCAAAACCCAGACTGAAATACCATATTCCTTCTCAAACAGAAACCAGAACAGCTATTTTAACAGATGCAGAACAGCCTTACAATGTAGTCCAGATCTATTATTTGCAAGCAGCCGAAGCACCGGTAAAAACCGAGTCACAATTTCGTTCTGATATTATCCGGGAATTATTTAACCAGATGATGAGTAGTCGTTTGGATGAATTGGCCCATAAACCCAATGCGCCCTTTCTTTTTGGCAATAGCAGTTACAGTAGTTTTATGGGAGATAAAGATGCGTTTACTCTTTTTGCAGTAGCAAAAACAGGAAAAGACATACGGGCTTCTGTACAAAGTCTGCTTACAGAAAATGAAAGGGTGAAGCAATATGGGTTTCAGAAAACAGAATTGGACAGGGCGATTAAGAATACTTTTTCCAGGGTTGAAAATGAATATAAGGAAAGAGACAAAACCAAGTCGGCAGAGTTAGTACAGGAATTGATAGATCATTACCTGAAAGGAGAAGCCATACCGGGGATTGCCCATGAGTATGCACTCTATCAAAAATATTTACCCGGCATCACGATACAGGAAGTAAACAGCCTGATTGCCAAATGGATAAAGCCCATTGACCGGGCCATTATTATTACTGCGCCGGAAAAGGAAAAAAAGAATCTGCCTACTGCTGTTCAAATAACGCATCAATTAAACGAGCCGATAGGCAGACTATCTAAATATTTAGATAAACCCTATGCAGGCTCTTTATTGCCGATTGCACCGATAGCAGGTAAAATTGTATCAGAAAAAAAATATCCTTCGATTGGTACAACAGAATGGGTACTTTCTAATGGGGCCAGGGTAATTTTGAAACCCACTAATTTTAAAAATGATGAAATCCAGTTTTCAGCTATCAGTTGGGGTGGCAGTTCTTTGTATGCAGACAGTGATTATATCAATGCTACCTATTCGGCTGCCATTGCTTCGATTGGAGGAATGGGTAATCTGGATATGGAAAGTCTGCAAAAACAATTGACCGGGAAGAACTGTTTTGTAGTTACCGGCATCACTCCTTATTTACAGGGCATTAATGGTAGCAGTACCATAAAAGACCTGGAAACTTCACTTCAATTATTATATGGAAGTTTTGTTTTTCCCAGAAAGGATAGTAGTATGTTTTTGGTAATGAAGCAACAACTAAGCGCTCAGTTAGAAAATAAAGATAAAGATCCCGGATCTGTATTTGGTGATTCGGTGAACTATATCATGGGCAATTGTCATCCCAGAAGAAAACCCATGAGTATGGATGATTTAGCCAGGCTCAAACTGGATCGTTCATTTGCTATTTTTACGGAAAGGTTTCACAATGCAGGAGCATTTCAATTTACGTTTGTTGGGAATTTTACAGTTGACAGTATAAAAGGTCTGGTTGAAAAATATATCGCCTCTCTTCCCGGAACTGGTTTACAGGAAAACTGGAAAGATATCGGTATTCATTACCCTGCTGGTCCAATTGATAAAGTATTTCATAAAGGGAAAGAGAATAAAGCCAGTGTCCGGCTCTATTTTACCGGCGATACGCCTTATTCGGAAATGGACGATATCCAAATAGGACAATTATGCAAGGCAATGGCCATTAAACTAAGAGAAATATTACGGGAAGATGCTGGTGGAGTATATGGGGTAAGCGTAAACGGCGGGCTTATTCGAGAACCTTATCAGGCGTATAGTATTGGCATCCAGTTTGGCTGTGCACCAGAAAATATTGATAAGTTGATTGGTTTGGTTTTGACTGAAATCGCCAATACCAAAAAAAATGGGCTGGCATCTGTTAATGTAGATAAGATCCTTGCAGAACAAACAAGGGGGCTTGAAAATGAAGTAAAAGAAAATAGTTATTGGCGTTATCATCTTGAGCAAGATTTTTTCCGTAAAGCGAATCCACTGGAAATACTCAATGCGAAGGAGAGAATAAAGCAATTCACTGTTACCGGATCAAAAATACTGGCTAATCGTTTTTTCAATGAAAAAGCAATGATAAAACTGATCTTATTGCCTGAACAGAAATAAGATTTTTCAGGCTTATACGATTATATAATATGTCCAAAACATGAAAACACCCATCACACCACATGAGCGGGAAATACAACTGGAACTCACCAACAGCATTACCCATGGAATAGGTGTGCTATTTGGAATTGCCTGTATACCTTTATTAACCGCTCTTGCTGTAAGAAGCAATAATATACCGGCTATCACGGGCGCCTGTATTTATGGATTTTGCTTTTTAATGCTGTTTACCTTCTCTACTTTATACCATGGATTTCAACAACCAAGGGTAAAAAACGTACTCAAAATATTCGATCATATCAGTATCTATTTCCTGATTGCCGGTACCTATACTCCGTTTATACTGGCCTATCTGTTTTCCCAAACCGGAATTACTATGCTATGTATTTTATGGGGATTGACTTGTTTAGGCATTTTTTTTAAGATTTATTTTGTAAACCGTTTTAATCTAGTTTCTACTATTATTTATATACTCATGGGTTGGATTCTGGTATGGAGCGGCCGTACTTTTTTCCAGGAAATGCCTAGGTCTGTTATTATATTGATTATAACAGGTGGGGGATTGTACTCTGTTGGTGTGATTTTTTATTTATGGCAAAAATGGTTATGGCACCATGCCATCTGGCACCTGTTTGTTTTGGCAGCTGCCATATGCCATTATGTGGCTATTCTGATAACTGTCGCCAGATAGGAATAGCATGCGCCTTGATTGGAAGCATCAATTTGCCTGTTAAAAAAGTTTTATTCTGAGAAAAAATTAAGCAGGTTGATTGTAAACTCTTTAAAAGCAACATGTGATTTTCTTTGGTGTTTCGGTTTCATAGCATTTTCCTGCTTTTAGTGCAAATTGTAAAAGCCGTAGTGAAAAGGACAAGCGCCCGATCGTAAAAGTAGGGCTGGCAAATACCCGGTGACCGCCTAAGGGGGAATAGGGCTGAAATACCTTAAGATTACTTTAGTATTACTGTATACATGGGATATCCATAGAGTATCAGGCAAGTTGCAAGGAAATTGCATCTCTATAAAGTCTCTATAAGGTCTCTATAGGGTCTCTATA
>CAIYKV010000165.1 GCA_903926855.1 uncultured Bacteroidota bacterium
CCGCACCATTATTGGAGATACAGAATGCATCTTACGCTGGAAACACTTAACCAGGTGAATGATTTCAATCAGGGATTACTTACGGCCATTAAGGCATCCGGAAGATAGGATGCTGACACTAGTGAAGCCGGCTAAATGCATTAGTTTTACGGCCCTAAATGAAACGTTTTGAAGCTTAGTTATTTCCGGCAAAACCTGCCTTTTGAATATCCGTTTACCATTTCACATGGGAGAACGAAAACGTACCAGCCTTCATTGGTGGTGGTTCTTGAGATGGGACCATTTACCGGGGTAGGAGAAGCACCTGCAATTGTTTACTACAATATTACCGTTGATCAAATGATTGACGATCTCGAAAGTAAACGGAGTCTTGTAGAGAAATTTGCTTTTACAGAACCTGAACGATATTGGCATTACCTGCATCATGTATTTCCGGAAAATCCTTTTCTGGTTTGTGCATTGGATATGGCAGCTTGGGATTTGTATGGTAAGTTGAAAGAGAAACCTTTGTATGAATTATGGAATACTCCCTGGGAAAATACACCGGTTACGGATTATACCATTGGTATTGATACCATTGATAAAATGGTGGCTAAAATGCTGGCAAAACCCTGGCCGGTATATAAAATCAAATTGGGAACAAAAGAAGATATACAGATTATTGAATCTTTACGTAAACATACTTCAGCCAAACTTCGGATAGATGCCAATGCTGGCTGGACAATCCAGGAAGCATTGGAAAAAATTCCGAAACTAAAAGCATTGGGAGTTGAAATGATCGAGCAGCCTTTAGCAAAAGAGGATTGGAAAGGAATGAAAATACTCTATGAAAAATCAGATCTGCCTTTGTTTGCAGATGAGAGTTGTGTGTTTGAAAAAGATGTAGAAAAATGTTATCAATACTTTCACGGAATCAATATCAAACTTACCAAATGCAGTGGTATCACTCCTGCCATAAGAATGATACAGAAAGCAAGAGAACTGGGCATGCAGGTAATGATGGGTAGTATGAATGAATCAACAATTGGTTCTGCTGCAATTGCCAATTTTCTTCCACAACTGGATCATGTGGATATGGATGGACCTTTGTTGTTATCACAGGATATTGCATCTGGAATTGAATTTGATTTCGGTGAGGTTCGGTTATCTGGCAGACCCGGATTAGGAATTGTTCCAATTGGATAGATGAAATATATGTTGTAGTTCAATTAATTTTCAGCATTTATTATTTGTTTTATTTTCAATAAATCCACTTTCTCTACTAAACCCATTTAACAGGTCTTAACGAATCAATAACAGAGTTTGGCATTTCTGGCATTACGTTTGGATGATAGTAAGTATAAAACTTTAGATTATGAAAAAGTTACTACTTACTTCAATGATCGTTACCGCTTTTCTTTTCGCAAACGAAATAAAAGCGCAGGTTAGGTTCAGAGCAAATATTCATATTGGAGCAAGGCCTGTAATTGTGCAGGACCATTATTATACAAATTACAGGAGACCTGTAATTGTGGAACAACCCGCCTATCCTGATTACTATTATGCAAACGGTGGATATTACGCAGACCACCGCTATGCAACCGTAAGAGACTATGACAGAGGTTACAGCAGAGGAAGAGAAATGGAGCATTTTGACCGTGACAGAGGTCGTAGCGAACATGGCAGAAACGGACGCGGCAGAGGATAATTCCTTTACTATCCCGCTATGCTAAGGGCATGAAGAGAATTCTTCATGCCTTTTTTGTTGCTACCTGATATGAAGATGACTGGGTGCAGAAAATCAGTTTTGTTTTACTCAATGCGTATATCGAATTTCGTTGTTTAGAAAGTGTATGACAGAAGAAAGAACAGATAAATTATTGGGCGTGCTGAATAAGCGCCAGACCGATCTTGCGGTGGTAATCGAGAACGTGCATGACCCCCATAATATTTCAGCGGTGATGAGAACCTGCGATGCGGTAGGTATTCAGGATATATATGTACTCACTACTAAAATAGCTACCCATAAAAAATTTGGAGCCAGAAGCAGTAGCAGTGCTGCAAAATGGTTAACCATTCATCAATACACAGATGCGGTTACTTGTTTTGCCGATTTGCGTAAAAAGTATAGTAAGATATTGACCACACATCTGGGAACAGATTCAGTGGGTTTATATGAGATTGATTTCACCCAAAGTATTGCCCTCGTTTTTGGGAATGAACATGATGGGGTAAGTGAGGAGATCCGGAATCTGGCCGATGGTAATTTTATTATTCCTCAAATGGGTATCATACAGAGCCTAAATATTTCAGTAGCCTGTGCTGTGAGTATTTATGAGGCCATGCGCCAGAAAACAATTGCCGGGCATTACCAGGAAACAAGGATGGAGGCAGAACGAATGGCTGAATTGAAGAAAGAATGGGGATTTTATGAAGATCAACTTACAACAGAATGAAAAAGATATTGATTAGTATTTGCCTTCTGCTTATTTATGGATCAGTCGTGAGCCAGTCTGTCAAAAAAATAAAAATGGATGAACTCCTCCATTTGATGGATACCTGTAACACTCCCCTGGTAATTAATTTTTGGGCGAGTTGGTGCGGCCCCTGTGTAAGAGAAATTCCCTGGTTTGAGAAGAATGTGCAGGAAATGAAAGGAAAAAAAATTAAGCTGATCCTGGTAAGTCTTGATTTTGCAGATGAATTTCCTAAAGGCATCGCAGGTTTTGCCAAAAAGAACGGATACCGGTCAGAGATCTATTGGCTTAATGAAACCAATACTGATGAATTTTGTCCAAAAATTGACAAATCTTGGGATGGAACCATTCCCGTTACTATGATGGTAAACAATAAAAAGAAGTATCGAAAATTCTTTGGACAGCAAATACCAGAAAAAAGACTGCAATTAGAATTGCAGCAGTTAATTGATTGATTCCTCTTCCTCTTCTTCACGCAATTTAGCCAGTTTACGCAACAGGTAAGCAACAACGTAAAGAGCCAACAGGCTTAAGATCGACATGATGACACCCGCCACACTTCCATAACGGATACCTTCAGCCAATGCATAAGTGGCGAGGAAAAGGATGGCTAACACAAGAAAAATCCGGAATTTAGGGTTGGTGATCATATGCAGAAATTTTGGTACTCAGTTTTTAGATGCAGGAATTACCTACTTTCCATAAATCTCTGAAAAAATAGTTACAGATTATCCGCTCTGGCTGGCTATTTCCTTTAATCTTCTTTCTTCTGCCTCTTTTGTAAGGTATGTAATACTTACATTCAGTTCAAATCCGATCAGGAGTATCAATGAATTGATATAAATAAGCAGCATAATAATCAAAACAGTACCAATAGAGCCATACACTTTATTGTAGGAAGCAAAATTGTTTACCCAGTAGGAAAACAGGATAGTGGTGGTTAACGTGAGAATGGTGGACAATATAGACCCGGGCGACAAAAGATTCCATCGCTTTTTAACCGACGGGGCAAACTTGTAAATAAAGGCAATTCCATAATATAGGAGTGCCACAATAATCAGCCATCGGGTAGCATTCCACCAGGATACCCGGGTTTCTTTCTGCAAATTAAATACATGTTTCAGCAGATAGATAAGCTGGGTTCTGCCCAATAATAATAGCAGTGTAGAAATCAGCACCAATACTATCAATATCAAAGTAAGCCGGATAGCCCGCCATCTTTTGTAAAGGAAGATTTTTTTGTTTTCGTGAATGGATTTATCAAAAGTCCGGATAATACCCATCATGGCATTGGATGCATAAAATACAAGTAAGATAAAACCAAAAGAAAATACACCCACATGCTTGGCCAATAAACCATCCACTATATTCTTGATGAATTTGAATGTATCTGAATTGGGACTGATATCCTTGAATAATGCGAGTATTTGCAATTCCAGTTTATCAGGCTGGGGGAGATAGGGAAGTAGTGAGAAAAGGAATAACACAGCTGCGGGCAATGCCATAATCAGGTTAAACGAAATAGCGGCAGCTCTTTCATTCAGGCCAAGTTTATTCACTTGTTTTAAAAAGAATCCCACTACATCATATACGGGCAGTCCCCTGAATCCGGGTACTATCCAGGTTTTGCTTTTTCTAAGCAGAAAAGCAATGGGAGCGGACCTGAGTAGGATTCTTTCAATACGTGTCAATGCTGAGGTTCGTTTTGCTTTTTACGGGCCATATAGATATCCAGTGCTTTCTGGTATTCTTTGGCATACTGACTATGTTCAGCAAAATTGCTGCTGAAATGTGAATACCCGCTGAAATCACTTTTTGCCACAAAGAACAGGTAATCCGTTGCAGGAGCGCCTAACACGATATCAATTGTTTTGGCAGAGGGTGTGCAAATGGGCCCCGGAGGCAATCCTTTTCGTTTATACGTATTATAAGGGGAAGGATTGGACAGGTATTTTTCGTAGATTCTGGTGAGGGCAAAGTCTTTCATGGCAAATTTAATGGTAGGACAAGCCTGTAATGCCATGCTTTTGTGTAAGCGGTTGAGGTATACACTGGCGATCTTGTATTTATCGCTCTCATAATTGGTTTCCTCTTCTACAATCGAAGCCAGTATATAGGTTTGCTCAGGAGTCAGGTGTATATTTTGGGCTTTATCCAGTCTTTCATTCTTTTTCCAGAAAATATTTTTTGCATCCGACAAGCGCTGAAATATTTTGGATAGTGGGGTTTTCCAGTAAAATGTATAGGTATCCGGTATAATCAGTGTAAAAACAGTGCTGGTATCTACACCAAATCTTTCCAATGAATCATTTGATTGCAGGAATTGCATAACCGAGAGGGAATCGGGGGCGAGGTTTTTGCTGATCAGTCTGGCCAGATCTTCTTTGGTACGAAGTTTATTGATCACTAATTTATATTGAGCCAATGAGCCATTTTTAAGCATACGGGCAATACTAATCATGCTTTGCCCTTTTTTCACTTCATACTTCCCTGGCTTAATCTTGTTCCAGTTACCAATTCGTGAAAACAGCAGGGAGAAGACAAAGGAATTTTTAATGATATCCTTTTGTTCCAATGCCGCTAATACAGTCGCTTTTCCTTCTTGTTCTTCTGATATCTCAAAGCTTTCCATTTTCTCGGAAAACCCGGTTCCAGAGCCTATCAGCATCCAGCCTACGTAACCGGCACTAAGAAGCAGGATGAGAATTAGGGTAGTGGCTGCTTTTTTCATGACATCAATTTAAATAAAAACCCTGTCTGAAACGACAGACAGGGCAATTAAGTATCTTTTTATTCCATTATTTCTTACCAGAATCCGCTTTCGGTGTTGCTGTAGTAGCGGCGGGAGGTGCTGTAGCTGCCGGGGCAGGTGCAGTTTGCGAAGTATTTACTTTTTGTAATATAGAAGTATCCGCTCCGGCTGTTCCGCCTTTCAAGAAAAGTGTGGAGAAAAGTGCCAATACGGCAATAATACCTGCAAAAAGCCAGGTTCCTTTTTCCAGCACGTCGGTTGTTTGTTTTACACCCATCAATTGGTTACTGAATCCGCCTACATTGCCGGATAAACCACCACCTTTTGGATTTTGAACCAAAACCATAAACCCCAGTCCGACAGAGGCAACCACGATAAGAATTAAAAACAAAATGATCATATTATACTTCTTTTAATTGTTCTATTTTGGACGCAAAATAACTGGATTTTTCAGGATTTAAGAAACTTAATTTCTTATAGAGCTGAATGGCTTTGTCGGTAAGTCCCTGTTTTACCAATACTTCTGCCATGGTTTCCGTCAGGATTTCCCTTTTTTGGTTTGAATTTTGAGCCGTTTGTACAACTGCCTGCTCTAATTCGAAGTTGGCAACCAGGCTTTTGGGGTTTACTTCTCCATGTTTTACCTGTTTGAGCCAATCGGTAAATTTCAGCAAATGGGTGGTTAACTTGTCCTGGGGAATCTTAGTCAGGTCTACAATAATCCCCAACGAAGCAAAATAATCCACTGTAAACAACTGTTCTCCATTGGTATCAATATCCAGTTTGGCATCCGGATCTACAGGTTTCTTAAAATCTTCCAGTTGACCGGAAAGCAGCGAACTGATCTTTTCATTAGAAGCAGCTGTTTCTATTTCCGGATAAACTTCCTCTTTTTCCAATGCTTGGGAGGTTTCGGCAATAATCCCGGCCGGTATTGCAACAGGAACCGGATCTATATTTCGCATCATTTCTTTTACCGCTTCCACGGTAGGGATATCGATGCTTTTTGTAAAGGATACAACAGGTGCTGGCTCCTCAGGTGTTGCGGGTTCCGGGTTAGCGGTTAAGGGTTCATGTAAAGGGGCGGTGATCGCTTCTTCTCCTTTGAATTTTGGGCGACTGATTCCATCATCCACTAATTGGTACTGTAACCAGTAAGGATTGGTGAAATAGAGTGCTGTTTTCAGCGTTTGCAGAACCACCATCGGATGCTCGTCTTTCTTAAACTGGTAAGCAAGCAGGCATTGGGCAGGGGCAAAATAAGGATAGGCATCAGTCAGTTGCTGAATGGTATCCTGAGATCGATGATTGATCTCGGTTTGACCGGTTAGATAGTATAATGCTTTTTCCTGCGAGAGATTCATTCGGTAAAAGTACAGTTTGATTACCAGTTCGAAAAAATACGATTAAAAATATCATCCGTTAAACTTCTGACAATTTCATCCAGCAATTGTGATTCTGCGGATTGAAAAGTAACATTGGCTGAGTAGTCAAAACTTCTAGTCACATCAAACTCATCGGTTTTATTATCCAAAGTTTTTTTCAATACAATATGTACCGTAACATTTAATCGGTTGGTATTTGCCTGTTGTGCACTTACACCAACAGTTTGGGTAGGATCGTATGAAGTAACGGTTCCGCTGATGATATAATGCGCATCATCGCTATTGGTTCTGGTTAATTTGGTTCCGGAAGTAATCTTCAACAAAATTTTATCCGTCAGCATCTGGCTAAACTGCGGATTAATATACCGGGCTTTATTTTCAATAAATAAAACCTTCACAGTCTTAATTTTCGGATCCACCGAAGCATCATTAAATTTATACACCCCACACCCATTCAATACGAACATTAGACAACCCACCAAAAGGGCTTGCCATCGTATAGATAAACATTGGGTAAAAATAAGTTTGGTGCTATTATTGTTATGTGTGTTGCTCATCTAATCAGTATTCAATAAATCAAAAACGAATAAACCCTCACAACAATTATTAATTCTTAATTGTTAATTATTTATTCTTCAATATCATATTCCTTCAACTTCCTATACAAAGTTCTTTCACTGATTCCCAGATCCAGGGAAGCGTCTTTTCTTTTTCCTTTATGTTTTTTCAGTGCTTTTTCAATCAGTTCTTTTTCTTTATCCATGATATTCAGTGATTCTTCCACTTCCTCATGCTGCTGTATATCATCTTCGTTTAATAACACAGGTTGTGAGGAATGGTTTCCGGAAGGCAAATAATTGGTTTGACCATTATTGCCCGATTGACTGATTCCTGCCGGCGTCAGGGTATTGTTTACTTCATTGTTATTATGAAAATCATTTAATAATGAATCTCTGGTAAAATTTGCAGCAGTTCCGGCCAGTGATGGGTTCTGCAAAATTTCCAGAAACATTTTTTTGAGTTCCGTAACGTCTTTTTTCATGTCAAAAAACAACTTGTACAAAATCTCACGCTCATTGGCAAATTCTCCGTGCGGTGCTGCTTGTCCAGTAATCATAGGCAAACGATTCATCGCTTTTTCAGGAAGAAATCGACGCATTTCATTGCCGGTGACCAATGGGTGTGGACTTAATACGGAAATCTGCTCTGCAATATTCTTTAACTCCCTTACATTACCCTGCCAGGCATGGTTAATTAACAGGGTTTTAGCTTCCTCATCCAGCTGAATAACGGATGTTTTATACTTTTCGGAAAAATCAACTACAAATTTCCTGAATAATAGAAGGATATCTTCTTTCCTGTCGCGCAGAGAAGGCACCCGTATCGGCACGGTACTTAACCGGTAATACAGGTCTTCTCTGAATCTGCCTTTCTGGGTAAATTCTAATAATTCACGGTTGGTAGCAGCGATTACCCTCACATCGGTTTTCTGCACTTTTGACGAACCTACCCGGATAAATTCACCTGTTTCCAATACACGGAGCAAACGGGCCTGTGTTCCCAAAGGCATTTCTCCGATCTCATCCATAAAAATGGTCCCGCCACTCACGGTTTCAAAATAACCTTTCCGGCTATCTACTGCTCCTGTAAAAGCGCCTTTTTCATGCCCAAACAATTCTGAATCGATGGTTCCTTCCGGAATAGCACCGCAGTTCACTGCTATAAACGGATTATGCTTTCTTGCCGATAGTGCATGAATGATCTGGGAAAACACTTCCTTTCCCACACCACTTTCTCCTACAATCAACACCGTTAAATCCGTAGCTGCCACCTGCACAGCCGTATTCAAGGCAAAATTCAATGCCGGCGAATTGCCAATAATTCCAAATCGATTTTTTATACTCTGTAAATCCACAATGGAGGGTTGATAATTAATAATTAACAATTAATACTTAACAATTATTAATTGCTGGTTTTTCCTAAATCTCTTTTTTATTCATTTCCTCTGATTTCGACTGCTTTGGAATACAATAACTTTTAATTATTAATTACTCCCAACAGTGTTCCAGCAGTGCAGGAATGAATATGCACTTGTACATAGTCGCCTTTGTTAAGTGGATAGTTTTCTTTTGGAAAAATAACCACTTTGTTATGATCGGTTCTTCCGTGCCAGTCGGTATCACTTTTTTTGGAATTGCCTTCTATCAAAACAGTAAATGTTTTATTTACATCGCGTTGCATACTTTCCAGTGAGTGAATCCGGTGAAGGGCAATGATTTCCTGTAAGCGTGATTTTTTGACTTCCTCCGGAATATCATCTGTATATCTTCTTTCTGCTAAGGTTCCGGGTCTTTCGCTGTAATAGTACATGTAGGCCAGATCATATTTACAATACTCCATTAATGAATAGGAATCTTTATGATCCTGATCGGTTTCTGTGCAAAAACCTGTGATCATATCTGTACTGATCCCGGCCATGGGTAATAATTCTCTGATACGATCAATTTTTGCTATATACCATTCACGGGTATAGGTTCGGTTCATCAGTTGCAGAATCCGGTTGCTGCCACTCTGTACAGGGAGGTGAATGTATTTGCAGATATTATCATAACGGGCCATGGTAAATAATACCTCATCAGTAATATCTTTTGGATGAGAAGTGCTGAACCTCACACGTAACAAAGGCGAGATTCTGGCTACTTTTTCCAGTAACATGGCAAATGTGATGGTTTCATTTGTCTGTTCATCAACCCAATAATAACTATCTACATTTTGACCCAGTAAAGTCACTTCCCGATACCCCCCATGAAATAAACTTTCTGCTTCCAATACAATTGAATTGGCATCCCGGCTTCTTTCCCGGCCACGTGTAAAGGGTACCACGCAGAAACTGCACATATTATTACAGCCCCGCATAATGGAAACAAAAGCACAAACCCCATTGCTGTCAAGTCGGATAGGGGAAATATCTGCATAAGTTTCATCCCTGCTCAATAGTACATTCACTGCTTTCTGACCGGTTTCTGCCTCTGCTATCAGGTCGGGAAGACTTCTGTAAGCATCAGGCCCAACGATAATATCTACGAGCTTTTCTTCTTCCAGTAATTTGTCTTTTAACCGTTCTGCCATGCAACCCAGCATCCCGATTAACAGGCCCGGTTTCTTCTTTTTTAAGGAACGGAATTCGGTCAGTCGTTTTCTAACGGTTTGTTCCGCTTTATCCCGGATAGAACAGGTATTTAAAAAAAGCAGATCAGCTTCTTCCAGATTTCGGGTAGCGCCGAAACCTTCTGTATTTAGTATGGAGGCAATTACTTCGCTATCGGCAAAATTCATGGCACATCCATAGCTTTCTATATAGAAGCGTTTTTGGTAGCTTTCTCCCGTCGTTTGCACAGGCAGGAATGCCTCACCCTGGCGACTCTCATCATGTATTTTACCTGTCAATTCCAAAATTTCCATCCAATAACTGTTTTTAAAATGCAAAAATAGGTAAAATGAGGCGCTTGGTGCCAGATTGTCAGCATCAGTTTGTGAAAACTTAAACATAAGCCCTAAATTTGCCACCAAATTTTCGACCTGATGAAGACCCCCATCTTTGTACTTATCTTAATTTCTTGTTTTTCAATTAGTAATGCGCAGGATATCGTAGTAAATAAGCTGAGGAGCGAAACCTCCAGAACCATTAAAAAAGAAGCGGATACTACCCACTGGAACTGGAAACGGGGTGGTTTAATGAGTTTTAACCTGGCACAGGGTTCTTTGAGCAACTGGGCAGCCGGTGGAGATAATTTTTCCATGACAGTGAATGGATATTTCAACTATTTCTTCTATTACAAGAAGGACAGGCATAGCTGGGACAATAATATGGATGTTAACATGGGTTATGTACAATCAACCAGTCTGGGCAGTCGTAAAAACGATGACCGGTTTGATTTCTTAAGCAAATATGGGTACAAAGTGGATACAACAGGTAAATGGTATTTGTCCACACTGTTCAATTTCAGGTCTCAATTTTTTGATGGGTATACCTATTCAAATAATATTCCTGATTTTTCGTCTTCTTTTCTATCGCCAGCCTATGTTATTCTTTCAGTCGGATTTGATTATAAGCCCCTGATAAATTATCCATGTTCATTTCACCATTAACTTCCCGTTCAACGATTATTACAAATAGCGTTTTGGCACAAAAGGGAATTTATGGTATTCCGGCAGGACAACATTCTATCAATGAAATAGGTGCGTTTGCAACCATCAACTACAGTAATCTGATTGCCAAGAATGTTACTTATAAAGGGAGATTAGACTTGTTCTCAAATTATGCCAGCAATCCACAGAACGTGGATTTGTTTATGACCAATCTGTTCTCTTTCAAAATTAACCGCTATTTTTCTGCCACTTATAGCCTGGATATGATTTACGATGATAATATCCGCCTATTTGGACCAAACCATACTTCTCCGGGTTTACAAACCAAGAGTTTAATCGGGATTGGCTTTTTGAAGCCTTTGAATGTGAAGAAGAGGTAGGTATTTATGGTTATATGGCTAAATGTTTGAATGGCTACATGGATAAATTGATAAAAACAATTAAACAATTTAGCCATTGAGCAATGTTTCCATTAACCTAGCTAATCACCTTCAGTAAATGCTTAATTTTATTCGCCTTATGCGTTAAATCCTGGTAATCTTTGTGAAGAATGGTAACATGGCCCATTTTTCTGCCGGGCTTGGTTTCTGTTTTACCATAGAGGTGTACAAAAGCATTATCGATTTTTAATACTTCTTCCAATCCTGCATAAACAGCTTTCCCGGCAAATCCTTCCGCGCCTACAATATTCACAATGGCGGAAGGTAAAATCGGATCTGTATTTCCCAATGGATAATCCATGATGATTCGCCAGAGCATATCATATTGACTGCAGTAGTTGGCTTCTATTGTATGATGCCCGCTATTATGAACCCTTGGGGCTGTTTCATTTACCAGCACTTCATCCTTTTCATCTATAAATAATTCAACGGCAAACAGTCCTGGGCTATTCAATTTCTTCACCACTTTCATGGCAATGGCTTCTGCTTTCCAGGTGATTTTCTCAGGCAGGATAGCGGGACTTAACTGGTAATCCAACAGATTCAAAACCGGATCTACCACCATTTCTGCCGGGGGATAAATCACCATTTCGCCTGATCGGTTCATGGCCACAATCATAGAAATTTCTTTCTTAATTTTTACCTTTCTTTCTAATACGGCCAACGCATCAAATCCCTTACTGTAATCAGTTTGATTTTCCAAAATCTGCACGCCTTTGCCATCATAGCCACCTTCTCCAATTTTGTGAACGGCAGGATATAAATGAGTATGTACTTCTAAAGCCGCAATATTTTCTGTTACCACAAATTCAGAAGTGGGTATTTCATTATCCCGGTAAAATTCCTTTTGGGTAACTTTATTCTTGATGATGCGTATAGCTGCCGGACTTGGGTAAACCTGAACACCTTCCGATGCTAGTTTTTCAAGGGCTTCAATATTTACTGATTCAATCTCAATGGTAATGGCATCCAGTCCCTTACCAAAATGGTATACAGTATCATAATCCCTGATATCACCCTTTTTAAAATGCGTACATAGATGCGCAGCAGGGCAATGCGGATCATTTTCCAAAACATAGGTTTCTACCACATAATTCGCAGCTGCCTGTAATAGCATTCTGCCTAATTGTCCACCGCCCAGTATACCTACTTTCATAGTAATGATTAAAGTTATGCGAAGATAGCAATTCCGGGGTAGGGGCTACCTGATTGTTTCGGTTTTGCAGGATAAAAGTTTTGACTAGATTTGTAGCGATGATTCCTGATTATCCGCATAAATTATTTGGTGATAAACGCTTTTGTTATTGCCTGTTAATGGAAGCACTCGCCATGGGTGCAATGGTTCACTAATCACTTTGTTAAGGTCATTCAACGTTTATTAACTGAACCTATCCACTATCAATTTTATTTATGGAAACGCTTATGCAACAAAGTTCCCCAGAAACGGGGCTTACTGATTTTCTTCCATTGGAAGGAACGGATTATGTAGAATTTTATGTAGGCAATGCTAAGCAGGCCGCTCATTTCTATAAAACGGCTTTTGGTTTTCAAAGCCTTGCTTATGCGGGACCAGAAACCGGATCAAAAGACAAAGCCAGTTATGTGGTGCGACAGCACTCACTCACATTTGTATTTACCACTCCCTTACGATCGCAGAACAGTATGGCAGATCATATATATAAGCATGGAGATGGGGTAAAAGTGCTGGCACTCAGGGTTCCGAATGCAACAGATGCCTGGCAGCAAACCACCCAGCGTGGTGCTAAAACCTATATGACCCCACGTACACTTACCGATGATGCTGGCGAAGTTGTGATTAGTGGTATTCATACTTATGGCGATACGGTTCATCTGTTTATTGAAAGAAAGAATTATGAAGGGGTATTTCTGCCCGGATATAGAAAATGGGAGAGTGCTTATCATCCAGCAGAAACCGGATTATTGTATGTGGATCACTGTGTGGGTAATGTTGGCTGGAACCAGATGAATAAATGGGTAAAATTTTATGAGGAAGTCATGGGTTTCAGAAATATCCTGAGTTTTGATGACACAGATATTTCTACTGAATATTCCGCATTAATGAGTAAGGTAATGAGCAATGGGAATGGTTTCGTAAAGTTTCCAATCAATGAACCTGCTGAAGGTAAAAAGAAATCGCAGGTAGAAGAGTACCTCGAATTTTATGAAGGAGAAGGCTGCCAGCATGTGGCATTGGCTACCCATGATATTGTGAAAACAGTTACTGATTTACAGAACCGGGGGATTGAATTTTTAAAAGTGCCGGTCTCTTATTATGATACGCTTCTGCAAAGAGTGGGAAAAATTGACGAGGATCTCAGTCCTTTAAAGGAATTGGGGATACTGGTTGACAGAGATGAGGAAGGGTATCTTTTACAAATTTTCACGAAGCCCGTTGAAGACAGACCCACTTTGTTTTTTGAGATTATTCAGCGAAAAGGAGCGAGGAGTTTTGGGAAAGGAAATTTCAAAGCCTTGTTTGAAGCGATTGAGCGGGAGCAGGAAGAACGGGGAAATTTATAGCGTATCTGGTGCTGACTGTTGATAATCTTTATAATCAATAAGTGATATCCCCATCCCGTCGATTTTGGTGGATAAAAATACCCGAAAAGAAGGCCGATTCCCGGCGTTAATGGCAATATCCTTTTATAAGCAACCGTTTCTTATAGAAGGAGTTTGCCATTATTTTTATGGATGGTTAATTTCTGTTAGTTGATTCTTATGTGTTGTAACAACACAGTAAATTCTAATGGAGTATTACTATGAGAAATTCTATTTCGGGGTTTTCTTTACTTGCATTGATTTGTTTGTTTTCAGTGGCTTCTTCTCCGGTGAAAACAAATCCGCTGATTGGCGGTGAGCCATCTATACTCAGGATTGCAGGAATGAAGGAAAAAGAAGATCAATTGAAAAAGCAGTTTGCTGATCTGCATCTGAGCTGGCCTGCCAAGCAGATTTATATCAGAAGTTTCAAATATGATTGCCAGTTGGAAGTTTGGGTACGTAATGAAACAGTGGATTCTTTTCGATTGTTCAAAACCTATAAAATATGCACCCTCTCCGGTGCTTTGGGCCCTAAAAGGGTAAATGGAGATTACCAGGTTCCGGAAGGCTTTTACTATATTAATGAGTTCAGACCTAAGAGTGATTATCATATGTCTCTAGGCATCAATTACCCGAATGCATCTGATCAACTACTTAGCGACTCCTCAAAACCCGGTAATGGTATTTTTATTCATGGAAGTTGCGTTACTACCGGATGTATTCCTATACAGAATGCACAAATAGAAGAATTGTTTTTACTGGCATCCTATGCGTATAACCAGGGTCAGGAATTTATTCCGGTGCATATTTTTCCGGTTAAATTCAATGTAGAAAAAAGCGTGGATTACCTGAATAAAGTAAGTAAGGAAGATGCGGATTATCGCCACTTTACTGCTAACCTGAAACAGGTATTTGATTATTTCGAAGCCAATAAAACGATCCCGCATATTTCTGTTAATAAGAAAGGGGAATACGTAATACTATAATCTTTTTAATCAGTGTACACCATCTGAAAAGTGTTCTTAGTCTGTTGTAGGAACACTTGCTTTTTCCCGGCAATCAGTTTGTCCAATATTTCCGGTGTATAATGTCGGATAGTAATCAGGTGTAATTGTTTTTCTATCTGCACATCAAACCAGTTACTGGCTGCTGCCGCAATATGGTCTATCTTTTCGGAATGCTCATCCAGGCAAATTTGAACATTTATAGCACCTGTTTGAATAAGATTGGGTTTTATTTTATTTGTGGCAAATAATGTATAAAGTCTTTTCATCAAAGATTCTCCTACAAAGGAAAAATCCAGACTTGTTAAATGCATCATCACCTGGTTATTTTTGATGACCAGTACAGGAGGAAGTTGTTTCGAAGAATGCTGGTGTATCAGGGTTCCCGGTAATTCCGGATCAGTAAAACATTTTACAAATAAAGGGATCTGCTTATTTTGTAAGGGCTTGATGGTTTTTGGATGTATCACCTGTGCCCCATAAAAAGCCATTTCAATCACTTCAGTATAACTCAATTCACTTAGTAAACTGGCCTCAGGAAATTGTTTTGGGTCGGCATTCATTATGCCAATAACATCTTTCCAGATAGTAACACTTGTTGCCTGCAGGATATTGGCAAAAACAGCCGCAGTATAATCGCTCCCTTCCCTACCTAAAGTAGTACTCTCATTATCTTCGGTAGCACCGATAAACCCCTGTGTAATATACATGCCTGATGGGTCATGGATGGCAGACCGGATTTTCTGACTGGTATAGGCCCAATCGATATTTCCTTCCCTAAAGTTATTATCCGTTCGTAACAGGTCTCTAACATCCAGCCAATGATTAAGAATACCTTTTTCCGAAAGATAATGACTTACAATACAGGTGCTGAGTAGTTCTCCAATACAAACAATCTGGTCATAATAATAATCAAATTCTCTTACCGGCTTATCATGTAATAACCATTCCACTTCCGTGAAAAAATCAGTTAAATAGGAGAGACATTCATTAAAATGGGTAACCAGCAGGTATTTACTGGTGTTTAGATGTTGTTGCTTAATAATAGTAAATAACTGAAGTGCCTCTTCTTTTTTTCCTTCATAAAAGGCGGCGGCCACTTTTTCCAATCCATTGGTGGTTTTCCCCATGGCTGAAATAATAATCACCAACTGCTCACCCGATCCCTGTTCTTTTATAAGAATGGACGCAAGATTTTGTATTCTTTCTACACTATTCACACTGGCCCCTCCGAATTTATATACTTTCATTACTGGTTATGATCTGTTTAGGTAAATTAATGTGTATTTTTTACAAATATAAGTGAGATGGCTTTGCGCAAATAGTAAAAATAAAACAGCTATTTACAATACCCGCATTATCTTTAACCTAAATACATTCTATACTATGCGGGTTAACAGAAATATTCTGACGCTGGATGAATTTACACTTACGCAATTGCGACAATTTCCTACCGCAACCGGCGAATTAAGCAGGCTTTTGCGCGATCTGGCATTAGCAGCCAAAAGGGTTAATGTAGAAGTAAATAAAGCGGGACTGGTAGATATACTCGGTGATGCAGGAACCATTAATGTTCAGGGGGAAGATGTTAAAAAACTGGACATTTTTGCAAATAACCAATTCATGGGTGTATTAAAACATGGCATCAGCTGTGCAGGTATCGGAAGTGAAGAAATGGATGATTTTGTTGTGTTTGATGATGAGGTAAGTAATAACAGCAAATATGTTGTGTTATTCGACCCTCTGGATGGTAGTGGCAATATTGATGTAAACGTTTCCATCGGAACAATTTTCAGTGTATATAAAAGAGTGAGCGAACTGGGAAAACCCTGTACTGAGGAAGATTTTTTGCAGCCGGGAAATAAACAGGTAGCTGCCGGATATGTAGTATATGGTTCCAGTACCATGCTGGTATATGCTACGCGCAGAGGGGTAAACGGGTTTACTTTAGATCCATCCATTGGGGAGTTTTCTTTGAGTCACCCGGATATCAAATGTCCTGAAACCGGCAAATTTTATTCTGTAAATCATGGCAATTTTTTCCAGTACGATGAAAATATCCGGAGATATATCGATGAATGCCAGCGTAAGACAAAAGATACAGGCGGCCCATATACCCAAAGGTATATTGGAAGTATGGTGGCAGATGTACACCGAAATTTAATTAAAGGAGGCATATTTATGTACCCAGCAACTATGGATAAACCCAAAGGAAAATTAAGGCTTTTATATGAATCCAATCCCTTTGCTTTTATCGTGGAAGTGGCCGGAGGAAAAGCTACCAATGGAAACCAAAGAATACTGGATATTCAACCAACGGAATTACATCAGCGAACTGCTTTATTTATTGGCAGTAGAAAAATGATGGAAGAACTGGAACAATTTACTTCGAAAAAATAAGCTACATGAAACAAATTCTTGGATGTGTATTACTGATAATGATATGCTCAATAACTACCAAAGCACAGGAAAAATTTGATCATAGCTACATGAATTATTATTATTCTCCCAAACCCAATACCATTATTTATAACGATACCTTATACAGAGGTAGCCGAGAGTTTCGATCCTTATTTTACAGACAGGGAAATCCGGAACTCATTCGCTATTTTAAGAAGCACCAGTCAAATAAAATTAGCGGACAGATAATTGGCTTTGTAGGTACGATAGCTATTATCTTTGGGGTGAGAGATTTATCCCAATCCGGTCAGAGTAAAGGTACCGGGTGGGCATTGGCAGGAGGCGGGTTTGCTGCAACATTATTTGGTGGCTATCTTTCTTTATTAGGCCAGGCAAACTTACAGACTGCCGTAGCTCTTTTTAATCAACAAAATCATCGGGCCGGTTTGGGAATTGGAGCTTCCAAAAACCAGCTGGGTTTGGTGTATAAATGGTAAACCATGAGTAAGAAAATCATTCAGGTTACAGACCTGCACAAATCCTATGGCGATTTTGAAGCTGTTAAGGGAATTAGTTTTACTGTTTTTGAAGGAGAAATATTTGGTCTGCTCGGACCCAATGGCGCCGGTAAATCCACTACGCTCGAGATTATTGAAACCCTTCGAGAAAAAACAAGTGGAGAAGTATGGGTGGATGGATTAAACCTGGAAAAATCGCCCAATGAAATTAAAAAAATCATCGGGGTACAGTTACAGACATCCGGTTTTTATCCCAGTTTGACTTTGGTTGAACTGATCAATTTATTCTCCGGTTTATACAATGAAAAAACAGATCCCCTGGCATTGCTGGATAAAGTGAACCTGCGTGATAAAGCAAAAGCAAAATTTAAGGAACTGAGTGGGGGACAAAAGCAAAGATTTTCCATCGCTACTACGCTGATTAACCAGCCCAAAATTATATTCCTGGATGAACCCACAACCGGACTGGATCCACAGGCCAGGAGAAATTTATGGGACCTGATCAGGGAAATCCGCAGTAATGGAACTACCGTTATCATTACCACCCATTATATGGATGAAGCCGAAGTATTATGTGATCGGGTAGCGATCATTGACAGTGGTAAAATCATATCCATGAATACACCGGATAAATTGATTGATGAACTGGTTGCTTCCGGATTTGAAAAACCGAAAGAAGTAAAACAGGCAAATCTGGAAGATGTATTTATTCATTTAACGGGTAAAGCTTTACGCGAAGCCTGATTACTCACAATTAGAACACTGTATAATATGTCAAATGATTTGAGATACCCCATAGGTAAATACGAACCACAACCTTATTCCGAAGAACAAAAGCAAAAATGGTTAGCAGATATCCGTTTTCTTCCGGAAGAACTGGAACGTTCATTATTGAACCTGGATGCGGCACAATTGGATACGCCTTATCGTGAAGAAGGATGGAAAGTGAAACAACTGGTTCACCATATGGCAGATAGTCATATGAGTGCATATACCCGTTTTAAGCTAGGCCTTACTGAAAATAACCCTACTATAAAGCCCTACGATGAAAAAGCATGGGCATTATTGGCAGATAATGATTTAGTGCCTGTAAACGTGTCTATCACCCTGCTACATGCTCTACACCAGCGCTGGCTGGCTGCTATCAAAGATTTACCGGATACAGCCTGGGAAAGAAAAGTTGTGCATCCTGAACATGGGCGTGAAATGAGTCTTTGGTTTCTTCTGGGTTTATATGCCTGGCATGGAAAACATCATACTACGCATATTACTTCACTGCGTGAAAGGATGGGTTGGTGATGGAAAAGAATATGCAATGGAAAACCCTTTCCTCCGAAAAACTTTTCAGTGAAACCTGGATGAATATCCGGGTAGATACCTGCGAAAGACCTGATGGCACGATTGTATCGCCCTATTATGTATACGAATTTCCGGAATGGGTGGCTGCCTTGGCCATTACGAAACAAGGTGAAATTATTCTTGAAAGACAGTATAGGCATGCTTTACAAATAACTGGTTTAGAAGTGCCGGGTGGTTGTGTAGATAAAACGGATCAGTCCTTTGAAGCAGCTATCGCGAGAGAGTTATTGGAAGAAACGGGTTACCAATTTGAGCAATTTACCTACCTGGGCGATACTTCAGCCAATCCTTCTACCAATAGTAACCTGATGCATATGTATTTGGCTACCGGCGGACACAAAATTAAAAAACAGGATCTGGATCCGGGAGAAGATATTGAAGTACTATTGGTAAGTATGGAGGATTTCATCAAGTTGGTAAAGGAGAATGCATTCATACAATCCATGCATATGACTTTGATCTACAAAGCACTTGAGAAACTCGGAAAACTCAAAATTGGATAATCGCTTTGCCTGGATCTTATTTTATGATACCAGGTTTACTTCTCCTACCAGAAATACACTTCCGCAAACCAAAATCAGGTCATCTTTTTCGGCCTTACTTAAAGCAGATTGAAGTGCTTCATCAATATGATTGAATGGGTTTCCGGTAAGCTGATGATTTTGGGCTTTCAGTTGTAAACTGACAGCATCCAATGCACGGGGTATTTGTGCCTGGGTAAAATAATAACTGGCCTGTTTGGGTAATAGGCTAAGAACACTATCTATTTCTTTATCCTTTACCATTCCAATCACTATATGCAGGTGCTGGAAATCCATAAATTCCAGTTGCTCCCGAATTTGTTTGATTCCATCTACATTATGCGCCACATCCAGTATCACAGAAGGGTGGGAGTGAACCAGTTCCCAGCGACCATGCAGCCCAGTCAGTCTTTTTACATGTGGTAATGCTTTCTGTACGATTTCCGTGCCCGTATTCCATCCCATTATTTGTAACTGGTGCGCGGCTTCTAAAACGGTAATGATGTTTTTAGTTTGGTAAATACCCGTTAAATCCAATTGATAAATTGTATGCGTATCATGTTGCTTATCCACTACTTCAACAGCCAGTTGCTGATGATTATATTTCCAATCAGCAACATATCGTTTTTCTTCGGCGAAAAAAAAGGGAGTATTGAAATCTTCTGTAGTAACCGATGCGATCACATTTTCAAAAACCGGTCTTGTTTCCGGAATCGCTTCTCCAATCAGAACCGGAACTCCTTTTTTGATGATGCCCGCTTTTTCAAAAGCTATTTTTTCAAGCGTATCACCCAGCATATTCATATGATCCCAGCCAATATTGGTAATCACACTCAGTTCCGGAGAAATGATATTGGTACTGTCTAATCTGCCACCCAGTCCCACTTCAATAACAGCGATCTCCACATTGCAACTGGCAAAATAATCAAATGCCATGGCTACGGTAATTTCAAAGAATGAGGGCTCTATTTCGTCTATTAGTGGCCTGATCCGTTCTGTAAAATCAACAACAAAACTTTCTTCACACCATTCCCCATTTATCTTAATCCGTTCTCTGAAATCTTTTAGGTGAGGAGAGGTATATAACCCTGTTTTATAACCGGCTGTTTGCAAAATGGCAGCCAGCATATGACTGGTAGAACCTTTACCATTGGTGCCGGCTATATGAATCGATTTGAATTTTTGCTGTGGATTTCCCAATGCTTCACATAATCGGAGCGTATTGGTCAGATCCTTTTTATAGGCAGCTGCACCAATACGACTAAACATGGGTAGTTTATTCAATAAATAGTCAATGGTTTCAGAATACAGCATAGTCAACTGCAAAGATGCAACAATAAATCAACCATGAAGCTTGAAATTGAATACCAGGGTGCCTGATTGTTCAGAAGCCTCAGCCGTATTTAACTTAAGTGATCTGGCTTTACGTAAGGCAATGGCAAGTATATTTTTATTAGTAGTGGTGGTACCCTTTTGATTAACTATGGCTTGGGTTACATTACCTCCATTATCAACCGTTATATCAACCGCAACTTTTGCGTTCTCATTAAAATCATCTTCAAAACTAGGGTAATGGGTAATTTTTCTACCGTTTAATCCACTTCTGATACTTACTCCACTATTACCACCCGATCCGCCATTGCCACTGGCCGCATTCCCTTTATAACTGTCAGAATTTGGATTCCCATTAGGGTTTCCCTGATCTCCTTTTCCTCCTGCAATCCCCTGGTTCTGCACCCCATGATAACTATCTGCCCTGTTTCCACTGGATGTGGTTGACGTACCTCCCTTGAAAACAGCTTTTGGTTTCGCCTCAACCGGTGCAGGGTTAGTAACCGGTTCAACTATTTTCTTTTTTACAACCGTAACCGGATGTATCAATGGTTTGCTGGCAGGCTTGCTTTTTGTTTTATTAATTGCCGGTGCATCTCCATCCGCATATTCATCTGTATTGATTTTAGGCTGCGAACTGGCTGGTGTGTTTGATTCGGGAGGAGATATTTTTTTGTCTTCTGCCAGTGAAGGATCGCCGGGAATTTGTGGAGCAATAGCTCCTAAGCCTGTTTCACTGTTGCCAAGATTTACTTCAATACCTTCTCCCAATTCAGGTGGAGGTATTACAGGTAATGTCCATTGTAGAAGGAAGAATAAAAGGAAAAGCAATACGCAAATCCCCAGTGTGTATAGGGAAGCCCGAATATTCTTTTCTCTTTCAAAGGTGGCCGACATGGACTGAAAATTGGTCATACCAAATGTACTGTGAATGAAACGGGAAATGAATGATGTTGAAAATTACATCCTTAGTCATAAGGTAATCCACTTATCCGGTATAAATAAAGGTTAAGGTTTCCTATACAAGCCAGTTTTATGTGTTTGTATAGGAAACCTTAACCAAGTAGGGTATTCAATAACTGCTTAATGCGATTTAATATAATTGATAGCTGCATCCACCACCAGGTCAGATCCGCTTTGGTAAGCGGCTGTGGTTTCTCTTGCATAAATATCCGGAGGCACCCCTTTGCCCTCATAGATATCGCCGTTTATATACTTGAACATAGTAGAGGAAGTATACGTAAATAAATAACCCGTGCTGCCAAATGCCCCGGTGCCTATTGTAAACTGTCCACCGTTATA
>CAIYKV010000166.1 GCA_903926855.1 uncultured Bacteroidota bacterium
GGTAATAGTTGTGTTAGAGAGGAACTCTTTTGCGCTTTTACAGAAACGATGCTGATGCAAAAAAGAGACAGGGTGGTTATAATAAGTTTCATGATAATTGATTTGTATGTAGTAAAAATAGTAGCCGCATGAGAGTGCTCATGCAAAAAATCCAATCAATGAAATATCAAATTCGGTATACCTGGTTAAGTATATAGAGTGGGGGGGAGTTGCCTGGGGGAGCTTTCGAAATATTTTGGCTAATCCTGACTTCTCTTTGGTAATTGAAATTGTATACAGGATAGGCTTCCTCAATAATGCAGAAAGATTTACTTACTTCGGATGGAATCAATGCTCTTGGATGCTCTTTCTCTGTTTTGACCTGTTTTTGTTCATCCTTACAACATCCGCTTGATTTCATTTTTTCCATTCCGCAGGTAGAGCAGATGGCTTCTTTAGATTGCCCGATACCCCAGCTTATCAATCTGTTCATGCAATAATGAACATGAATGGTTGCGCCTACAGTTGTGATTCCGTAGATAAACAGAAGAAATATGATTGACAACTTTTTCACTGATACAAAGTTACCCAAAAATTTTGTTTATAAATTGTTATTACAAATAGCTTTGAGAATAAGCATTAATGAATTGATTATTAGATGCTTATCGTAATATTTACTGAAATATGGATTGAACGGACCTCAACAGCCAATTAATATAGTGAAACGAATAATTCAGCCCTTATTTTCCATACACCTTCTGATCTTTTCCATTGTGCCGAATATTTTCCGCCTTTGCTATAAGATTTGATCGCTTTCCAGTCACCTGTTTCCCAGGCAAGTGTATCATTCGTGCTGATGATAATTTCTGAAGGAGTACGGATATAAGAAATCTCCGGGTTCCCATTGAAAAGCTCCTGCCATGATTGTAATACGCCTTCTTTACCAATGGTTTGTCCTGAATTGCCCCTTACCTGTACAAAATTGCTCAGTAAATGCCTGGCAATTCCCGCTGTATCATGTTTAGCAATTGCGGCATTGTTTTCAGTTCTTATTTGTTTGATTGAAGAGATATCTTTTTCTATATGAGATTGGGCAATTAGCGATAAACCCGAAAACAATACAATGATTGTACAGGTTAGTTTTCTGAATTCAGGAGTATTGTGCATTGGGTTGATTTTTATATAAATATTAGGTTGTAATCATGTAGTACATCTTCCTGCATTTACATGACGAATAAATTATTCGATTATTTTTTCTATCCGGGTAAGCTGTTTATTTCCATTCACTCCTTCAATCAACACCCTTAATCGCTTACTATGATCATTATTAAAAAAACCTAATTGAATGCTTTTATGACTGGCATCCGTTAACACATAAGGATTCCAGTAAAGCGTAGTTCGTGTATCCTGGTGTGATCCCTGTTCTGGGTTATTATAATCGGGTGAATAAAATTCTTTATAGGCAGTATATCCGGATAAATAGGTTTTTGCCATGGATATATCATTGGCTTTATCAGGTAATATATTTGATTCGGCTCCATCCCGTAAATAAATGGCAACTGCTCCCCCTGAACCTTCTGAGCCAAAACCATAAAATATTGGGGGAAATATTTTGATATAGGCAATGTTTTGCAAAGGAGATTTCAATAGGGCCATTGTTTCCAGTTTTAGTTCGTTTAAAAAGATACTCGGCTGCTTCCCACGCCAGGTTAATACACCATCTGTTCCATCAGCAATCCCTTCATCAGTTGGTTTGGCACCTGATACTTTTCCAAATCGTAATCCGGGTACACGACCCTGTAAATAAGTAAGCAAATTTGGCGATGTTTGCGCAATCTGGTCATTGACAATATCAAACGTATAAGCATTGCCACCACTAAATGCACCTTTTGCATATTTTTCATCCAAAAGCTCTAAACGGGATTTTACTTTTGATTGCACCACTACTTCCTTTAGAGTAGCAGATGTTTTTAGCTTTTCTATTCGATCATGTTCTTTTTGGATGTTCTTGATCATTTTTTCCCAGGTGCTATCGTTAAGACTGTTACTGAATCTTAGCTGGCTATGATTAGGTAAGGATAAACCATTGGGTAACAAACCATTTTCAAAATGTAATGAACCGATAGCCTTTGTTTTTTTATCTCCGTTAAATTGATATTGAACCTGAACGGTATCAAAAAAGATACCAGTCGGGTAGGTGAATGAAGCATCCTTACTCAAGGTTACAGATAATATTTCCCTTGCATTGTCTTTGTTTGAAATAATTATATTAAGTCTGGGCTTTGGGTTTATCTTTTCATACAGTTCTGCAGGTGCTTGCCCTTTTATCAGCACATAGTCTTTTTCAGGAGCATATGCCAGGTTGGGCAGTTTATTTTGCGCCATATCTTCCCATGGAAACCTTCTCCAGCCATGGGTAAGCAATAACAGATCAAGATGCTGTGCAACCATCTCACTGGTATCAGAAAAATAGTAAGCAGGGTTATGTACATATCCTTTTATATCACTGCTTAATAATAACTGAGAGTAAATGCTTTGACTGCTATCATAAAGATTACCTGCATCTGTAATCGAAATGGATAGATTGGCGGAAACGGTATCCGGCATATCTATCTGTATCAGGTTCTTTCCAAATTTAGCAAGCGATTTTTCAGGGAAGGATACCGAAGGATGAAAACTATATTGGTGATTATTAACAAAAACAATTCTTTCTGCCAGCGGTGTCCACTGTTCATCTAATACTGTGATCGTTAGCACACCCGTAGGTAATGTATCAGTCGAAAATTGGGAGAAAGCCGTATTTTTTGCAGAAAGATTTAATGTAAAATGATAATACAATTGCTGATGCATACTGGCAATCAGGTGCAATTGTTTCTGATTGTCTGGAGCGATTCCGGTTCGTTTTACTACGAAAACTGTTTTTCCTTTTAACGGATGCACTTCCAAATTTATCCCTGATTCTTTGGCAATAGGCAAGGGACTAGCATAACTGCCTCCTTTTTCATCAGTCCAATAGGCAGTATAGGTTTCGGACTTTTTAGGTTCTATCGAAAAACTACCCAGTCCATCATGTACTGTATTCAAAGAATCAATAAAATCGCCCTTTTCATTTTTTACTACCCCTGTTGCTTTGATAGGATCACCAGATTTGTCGGTTACTGAAAAAGCAATATAAGAGAGCAATCCGGTAACCAGA
>CAIYKV010000167.1 GCA_903926855.1 uncultured Bacteroidota bacterium
AATGCGAAAAATTGATTTTCTTATCCGTTCCCCAATCATAACTGATACTGCCGTCTATGTTTTTAAGTATGTATTGATAAGTTATTTCAGTATCTGCTTCGATCGAATCCTTGAATTCAATGGATGTATTCCAGTGTTCTTCATCAAAATACTGCATGGGTACCGCTTTTTCTATATCACCATTCCCCAATAAAGGATGATTACCTAATACAAACAATTCCTGACCGAAAGATGTATGAAAACGAAGTTGGAAAAAGACTTTTTTTATTCGGTTCACGCTGTTTTTTTTACTTTTCAATTGAATGCCTTTTTGATCGTTCGCCTGCGAAGCAGATCCTTTTACGATAAGGCCCGGCAAATTATCATTTTTCGTGTTTTTGCCAGAAGATTTATTATTTGCCATTTTTTTTTGCAGGGTTTTGCTTGTTTCCCTGGCTTTTTTATTACCTGCTTTCGTTTTTTTTGGTTCTTCTAGTATTGCAGAACCTGTATCAGGCACGTTTTTCTTTCCGGAGATTTTAGTAGCGGACACAATCTTTTTCTTTGCGGGTTTCGCAATTACAGGAGTAACCTTTGGCACAAGCATTCGATTTCGTTATTGCTAAATTAGGGAAAACAATGTGTAAAAAAAACACATTATAATCTAATCACCCATTTTCACCAGATCCGCACCTTTTTCAGCAATCATGATGGTGGCTGCATTGGTATTTCCAGATACGATTGTAGGCATGATGGAGGCATCAATAACCCGTAAACCTTTTACGCCAATTAGCTTTAATTGATCATCTACTACAGCCATACTGTCTGACCCCATTTTGCAGGTTCCTACCGGATGGTAAAGGGTTTCCAGGCTTTTACGAATATGGGCCAGCAAGGCTGTGTCACTGGTGGTGTCTTTTGGGAAACTGATACCAGCGGGGGTATATTCTTTAAATGCATTCGAAGAGGCAACTTCTATGGCTTTTTTCAGGGCAAATAATAGTTTGTCAATATCTGCGGACTGTGATAGTAGATTGGGTTGAATAATAGGGGCATCTTTGGGTTTTGAACTTCTTAAACCAATAAATCCTCTGCTTTCCGGTCTTAACAGTATCACCAGGATGCCAATCCCGCTTTTTTTGGAAAAAGTTTTCAAATCATAAATATCTGTGGAATAATCATCTGCTATACCCAATGAAGCGAAATGAAACTGAATATCCGGTCTGGTTTTCGTCAGATCTGCACTTAAAAAGGCATTGGCTTCCAAAGGACTATTCGCTAATGGCCCTTTTTTAAAAAGCAGGTATTGTAACAATGCTTTTGCTTTATTCCAGGGATGTAATAAGGAATTACTTGTTGGTATGTTTACTTCACAACTGATACCGCTCCATATATGATCCTGCAGATTTTTACCCACTCCCGGAAGCGGAACCAGCATATCTATTCCCTGTTTGCTCAATTCTACCGGATCGCCAATACCGGATAACATCAGTATTTGGGGCGATTGTATTGCTCCCGCAGATAAAATTACTTCCTTCAGACAATTGATTCTCTCCATCGCAGAATGCACACTCACTACTTCCACACCAACAGCCCTTCCGTTTTCAATAATGATTCTGTTTACCTGGGTATCCGTTCTCACTGTAAGATTAGCGCGACGAAGGGCAGGTTGTAAAAATGCAGTGGCTGTGCTATGTCGTTTGTTGTTCTTGATGGTGAACTGTAACATGCTTGCCCCCATTTGCTCCTCACCATTATAATCGTTATTACGTTCTATGCCACATTCGGCACAGGCATCTACAAATACACTGCTTAAAGGGCCGGGTTGTCTTGACCAGGTAATATTTAATGGTCCGCCTTCTCCATGATAAGGTTCGCCAAACTGTTCATGATTTTCGGATTTTTTAAAATAGGGCAATACATCTTCATACGCCCATCCTTTATTACCAAAAGAAGCCCACTCATCAAAATCTGCTTTGTTACCCCGTACATAGGCCATGGCATTGGTAGAACTACTGCCACCCAATACTTTCCCCCTGGGTATATAAATTTTGCGGTGATCAACAAAAGGTTGGGGTTCTGTCCAGAATGACCAGTCAACTACGGTCCGGTTCAATTGGGTATAAGCTCCGGGTATTTGAATCTCAGGCTTATTATCCTTACCGCCAGCCTCTATCAATAATACCTTGCATCCAGGGTCTTCCGATAAGCGATTTGCCAGTACACAACCTGCAGAACCTGCACCGATAATGATATAATCGTAAGACATAGATTAAATATAGAGATTTCTGAAAGGGAAAATGATTATTTACTAAGAGTTAATAATCCCTGAATCCTGCACCATGCTTGTAAATTATGCTCTTAAGAAACATTATTGAAACCTAAATAGTAAATTAATAAAGAATACTGCCCCTGCCAAAACCATTATTTTCCGCTCTCCCACCAAAACCTATCTTTGTGATACTAACAATCGTTCGCATATGAATACTGCGTTTAACCGTAATGAAGATTGGATGAAACTGGCGGTAAGTCAGTCCCGGCAATATTTCGAAAAAATAAAACTGGGCGGCGGAAAGAAAGCCATGGAAAAGCAAAAGGAAAGAAATAAACTCTCTCCCAGGGAAAGAATTGCTTATTTATGCGATACGGACACTCCTTTCATAGAAATTGGCGGCTTTGCCGGATTTGATATGTATGATGAGCAAGGCGGTTGCCCAAGCGGTGGTACAGTAGCCGGTCTAGGCTATATCCGCGGCAGGCAATGTGTAATTGTAGCCAATGATCAAACCGTAAAAGCCGGTGCCTGGTTTCCGATTACCGGGAAAAAGAACCTGCGCATGCAGGAAATTGCGATGGAGAATCGATTACCCATTATTTATCTTGTAGATAGTGCCGGTGTATTTCTTCCTATGCAGGATGAAATTTTTCCAGATAAAGAACATTTTGGTCGTGTATTCCGGAACAATGCAAAAATGAGTGCCATGGGTATTACCCAGATTGCTGCGGTAATGGGTGCCTGTGTTGCCGGTGGTGCGTATCTGCCTATTATGAGTGATGAAACCTTAATGGTAGAAGGAAACGGGAGTATTTTTCTGGCAGGGTCATACCTTGTAAAAGCCGCTATTGGTGAGGATATTGATAATGAAACCCTGGGTGGTGCCATTACGCATACTGAGATTAGTGGTATTGCTGATTATAAATTTAAAACAGAAGAGGATTGTCTCGACCAGATCAAAAAAATCATTGATAAATTGGGGGCACCAAAAACAGCAGGTTTTGACAGGGCCATTGCAATAGACCCTGTTAAAAATCAAAATGAAATGTATGGCATTATGCATGAAGGCAATGTAAAGCCTTATGATATGCTGGAGATTATTGAATGCATTGTAGACAATAGTGAGTTTGACCAGTTTAAACAGGATTATGGGAAAACTATTTTGTGCGGATATGCCCGAATTGAAGGATGGGCAGTGGGTATTGTAGCTAATCAACGACTGGTGAGCAAAAACGGGAAGGGTGAAATGCAGATTGGGGGCGTCATTTATAATGATAGTGCCGATAAAGCCGCTCGTTTTATCATGAATTGCAATCAGAAAAAAATACCGCTTGTTTTTTTACAGGATGTAACCGGCTTTATGGTAGGCAGCCGAAGTGAACATAGTGGCATTATCAAAGATGGTGCGAAGCTGGTAAATGCAGTAGCCAATTCCGTTGTACCCAAAATAACTATCATCATTGGAAACAGTTTTGGTGCAGGCAACTATGCCATGTGCGGTAAAGCCTACGATCCAAGATTTATCTATGCATGGCCTTCGGCAAAAATTGCCGTGATGGGTGGCGACCAGGCTGCCAAAACATTGCTGCAAATACAGGTGGCGGGTATGAAAGCAAAAGGGAAAGAGGTAAGTGCGGCAGAAGAAAAAGAATTGTTAGATCGTATCAAAGCCAGCTATGAAAAGCAAACATCCCCTTACTATGCAGCCGCCCGTTTATGGGTAGATGATATCATAGACCCCATAGATACCCGCCTGCGAATCGCCGAAGCCATCTCAGCGGCAAATCATAACCCGGATATGGAGGAATTTAAGATGGGTGTAGTTCAGGTCTAATTAACAACTAATAATTATAACGTTCTAGGATAATCCTGCTTCTTATTTTTACCTACCAATATTTATATATTCATTATTCAATATTCGTTATTCTTATGTCTTTTGCTATTTACACCGTAAACGCTTTCACAAATAATCCTTTTGGAGGAAATCCTGCGGCTTGTTGCCCTTTGCCGGCTTTTTTATCGACAGAACTGATGCAGGCATTGGCCAATCAGAATAATCTTTCGGAGACTGCTTTTTTTGTGAAGAGAGCGGATGAAAGCTATGATCTGCGTTGGTTTACACCAGAGGTTGAGATTGATTTGGCTGGTCACCCTACCCTGGCTACGGCTTTTGTTATTTTTACTGAACTCGGGCATTCAGGTGATACAATTCGATTTCATACTATGAGTGGTGAATTAATCGTGGTAAAAAAAGGAGACCTGTTAGAAATGAATTTTCCTTCTCGCATGCCAGTTGACTGCGATATTCCGGAAGATTTATTGAAGGGATTTAACCTTACCCCAAAACAGGTATTGCGTTCGCGGGATTATTTTGTTGTGTTTGATTCACAAAAAGAAGTTGAGTCAGTAATTCCTGATTTTCATTTTCTGAATAAGGTAGATACACTGGGTATTATTGTTACAGCAAAAGGTGATGAAGCAGATTTTGTTTCCCGTTTTTTTGTTCCTAATTCTGTTATTGGTGAGGATCCAGTAACCGGCTCTGCCCATGCTACACTCATACCCTATTGGTCAAAAGAACTCAACAAAACAGATCTAAGTGCTATTCAGTTATCCAAACGAAAAGGATATCTCTGGTGCAGACAGGTAAATGATCGGGTCATTATTTCCGGTAAGGCTGTGCTTTATGCTAAAGGAGAATATTATATAGACTAATGGTAAGTTTATTCCTATTTTCGAAAGCCTAAAGCATTCCTTTTTCATGCATCAATTACAGATATACACAGACGGAGCAGCGCGTGGCAATCCTGGTCCCGGTGGCTACGGTATTGTATTGGTATGGGGCAATACCCAGAAAGAATTATCAGCCGGATATCGCTTAACCACTAACAATCGGATGGAGTTACTGGCAGTAATTGTTGCACTGGAATCATTAACAAAAAAAGAAATTCCTGTAACGGTGTATACAGACAGTAAATATATTGTAGACAGTGTTGAAAAGAAATGGCTGACTAACTGGATCAAAACCGATTTTAAAGGTGGCAAAAAAAATAATGATTTATGGAGCCGCTACTATACACTTTCAAAGAATTTCAAAATACATTTTACCTGGGTAAAAGGTCATGCCGATAATGCACTGAATAATCGTTGTGATGAATTGGCAACAGCTGCTGCAGATGGAAAGAATTTGTTGATAGATGAATGGTATGAGCATGAGGTGAAGGGAAACTGATATTCGGTTTGCTGGTGATAACACCAGCAAAGGCAGAAAATGAAAAAGCCATCCTAAAAGATGGCTTATCAATATACATTAAAAATATTATCAGGAGAGTTGCTTTTTTTCTGATGGGTTGGTTACCAAAGTATACGCACCAAATAAGATTGCAGAGAAAATGATGGAAGAAATCAGGCTATTGGTATAAAAAGGAACTGCATCTACAAAACATTGCACTAATCCGCTCATGGTTTTGGGATGGTGCCATCCACCGCCGGAAATCCAAACCAGGAAATTTGAGATAAAGAAATAAGTGGTTGGGGCTGCGATAGAAGCACCCAGTATACCACTGATTTTTTTAGTATTGAAAAGAAAACCATATGCTGCCATTGCAGTAAACAACAGATAATTCAGCCATTGTCCGCTGTAGAAACCGGGTATTACGGTAAGTCCGTTCTTATATAAAACCTGGTATATCAGGTCAGAAATAAACATGGATATGAGGGGAAGAATAAAAGCCATTTTTTTATCCCTCAAAAATAAAGCACCGCTGAAAATAGCAATAGCCCATTGAGGTGCAAAACCCCAGGGTCTGTTGGGCATAGCCCGGTACAATGCACTAATCAACACAACCAGGATAATAGAGATAACAAGTGAACGCTTACTTTTCATGTAAATAGGTTTCAATACAAAAATAAGTGTTAAACAAATAGGCACCAATAAATGTGAATAAGGGCTAAACAACGGGGACAAATGCTTTAAACAATGTGCAGGTTCCCGATGCCTGGATAGTATAGCCGGCTCCCGGTAATACCGCGAAAGCCTCTCCTCTCTTTAAAACTAAGCGATTGTTTACCAAGGCTCCGCCGGATGTAACTACCATTATTTCTAAAGAGACTGCTGTATTCGAATATCCCAATTCTGCTGTCAAATCTATTTTAGCAATCCCGAAATCAGGAACCGGACAGGAATAGATTTTTTCTCCGGGTAATACATCCTCTCCTGTCATAACAGCGGGTACAATGGATTCAAAATGGGTATGTTTGATGAGTTCAGGTACATCAATATGTTTGGGTGTTAGTCCGGCCCGAAGTACATTATCACTATTCGCCATTAATTCTACGCATTGCCCCTGCATATAGGCATGTGGAATACCGGCTCCCTGAAAAAGGCCTTGTCCGGGATCAAGGTTTACTATATTAAATAGATAGATAGAAAACACAGCACGGTCAATATTTCCAATTTCATCTTTTCCCTCAAATAATTTTGCGACCCACCAGCCTGGCATTTCTTTTGTCAGTTCACCGTCATTTTTTTTCCGAATCTCTCTTTTTACCAAATTAATCAAGATAGCATTTACTTCAGGTTGTTCCATCTCCATAACAAACTGAAACAGAGATTGCAATCCTTCCCGTTTAAATAGGGGGGCGAGTATGGTAAATTCAGGGGTTTCTTCCAGCACTTTCTCAATCGCTGCTTTTTGCCTGAATCCATGCAATAACCAGAAATCACTTAGCGCAACCAGCATTTCAGGCTTATGGTTTCTATCCTTATAATTCCGATAAGGGGCATCGATGGGGATACCGGCTGCTTCTTCCCTGTCGAATCCTTTCTCTGCTTCAGTTTTACTAGGATGCACCTGAATGGAAAGAATATCTTTTACATCCTGGACCTTCAATAAATAAGGCAATTCTCCAAACCGTGTAAACACAGACTCGGAAATCATCAGGGAAGGGTCTTCTTTGATCAACTTGTACAAGGAAACCTGCCCTTCTATTGTATACAGTTCAGAAGAGGCAAGCGGATGGGCTCCCATCCAATATTCTGCAAAAGGCTGGTGCTCGGGATTATCAATACCTAAGAATTCGGGAATAAATGCATCCCCACCCCATGCATAATGCATGATCTTTCCTTTTAGCTTATAAATATTTTCAGTCAGGTTCATAGGTATAAATTACGAGTATTAAACGCAGGCGATGAAAGCATTATTCTATATCGACTTTTTTATTTTCGTACCGCTTATGGATACCAACAAAATTACAGGAAATAAAGGGGAAGAAATAGGGGTTGCTTACCTGCAACAGCATGGCTTTACGATTTTAGCCAGAAACTGGCGTTTTCGTCATTGGGAAGTAGATATTATTGCCTCAAAAGGCATATTTCTGTATTTTATAGAAGTGAAAACAAGAAATTCCCATCGGTATGGCAAACCCGAAGAAAGCATTACCCGAGAAAAAATGAGTAATCTGAAAAACGCCGCCGAAGAATACCAATACCAGCATCCGGAATGGAAATATATCCAGTTCAATGTTCTTGCCATCACCCTTTTTAAAGAAGAAGTGAAGGAGATATTTATGATTGAGGATGTTTATTTTTAATAGGGCATCTGCTTTACGCCAATCTATCTATCATTTTCTCCACCATCTTATAGGTAGCCGGACAATACGAAATATTCTGCTGGTGAACATGTATATAATCCACCATTTTCTTTTTCTTTAAATGCGGGAAACCGGCACAGTCAGCGGGACGAACCTCATAAATACTGCACATATTGTTATCCAGATTCAGGAATTGGCAGGGCTGGTTTACATTCATCCAGTCACCATCTTTTTTATCATATTCCAGCCATTTGGCTGTGAACTCTTTTGGGGTGATTTGAAAATGAGCAGCTATGCGTTTTGTGTCTTTGGTAGTAAACGTAGGACTCATGGTTTTACAACAATTGGCACAACTTAAACAGTCAACTTCTTTCCATACTTCAGCATCTATGCTTGTAGCCAATGAATCCAATCCCCTGGGTGGATTTTTTTCTATCTTACTTAAAAAGCGTTTGAATTTTTTTTGGTGATAACGAACTTTTTGTTTGAACGAACGGAGATTGACTTGCATTGAGAATTTTTGGGATTACAAAATTTGAAATTGCAATATCGTGTACCTTAGCTTTAATTCCAAAAACCCGCTGAATAAATGCGGATATCTATTTTGTCAAATACCAATACGTCATGTGGGAAGCTTATAAAAAAGGGTACAAAGCATGGCTAAGATTGGAGAAATCGCTTCAGGATAATTCTGTGGAAGCTTACCTGCATGATGTTGAAAAACTAACCCAATATTTACAGATCAGCAATAACCTGAAAAGCCCATCCGAAATTGAATTAAACGAGTTACAGTCATTTGTAAAATGGGTGGGCGAACTGGGTATGAGTGCCAGTTCACAAGCAAGGATCATTTCTGGTATCCGGGGGTTTTATAAATACTGTCTGATAGAACAGATTAGTAAAACAGATCCCTCTACTTTATTGGAAGCTCCGAAAACCAGGCGCAAACTGCCAGATACATTAAGTTTTGAAGAGATAGAAAAACTGATTGGCCAATTAGACCAAAGTACCCCGGATGGCGGTCGTAACAAAGCCATCTTGGAAACTATGTATAGTTGCGGGTTGCGGGTAAGTGAAGTGATTAACCTGAAAATTTCTTCGCTGTACCTGGATGTAGGCTTTATCAGGGTAATTGGTAAAGGTGATAAGGAAAGACTCGTGCCTATTGGCAGGGCAGCTATCAAATACATAAAAATCTATAAAGAAGAGATAAGGGTACACCAACCCATTCAATCCGGATATGAAGATTATATTTTTCTGAACCAACGGGGCAAACCTTTGAGCCGGGTAATGATTTTTTATATTATTAAAAAAAATGCCCAGAAAGCCGGTATTACCAAAAACATATCACCCCATACTTTTCGCCATTCTTTTGCTACACACCTGGTGGAAGGAGGTGCCGATTTGAGGGCGGTGCAGGAAATGCTGGGACATGAAAGCATTACCACCACCGAAATTTATACCCATCTTGACCGGGATTTTCTGCGCAATACCCTGCAACAATTTCATCCCGCATTCCGTAAATAGAATTGCAAAGTTTACTGTAGGTTTGCACCAATTAAACAAGTACGTATGAAAAAACTATTTTTTCTGGCTGCTGCTTTCTGCAGTTTCACAGCCTTTTCTCAAGTAAAAATGCCCGCGCCTAGTTCTACCCAAAAAATTACACAGGAATTTGGGTTGGGCTCTATTGAGCTAACTTATTCACGCCCAAATATTAAGGGAAGAAGTTTGTTAAAAGACAATAGCGACCTGGCTCCATTGGGTAAATTATGGCGTACCGGGGCCAATGCCGCTACCCATATCCATTTTAGCGACAATGTAATGGTGGGTGGAAAACTGTTAGATACCGGAACCTATGTTTTGTACACCATTCCTGCAAAAGACTATTGGGAAATCGTGATCAACAAAGGATTAAATAACTGGGGGACTGATGGATACAAAGAAAGTGAAGATGTACATCGCTTTAAACTGAAATCAGAGAAAATGCAGGGTGAAGTAGAAAGCTTTACTATGCAGTTTGCAGCTGTTACGGCCGAAAGTTGTGAATTACACCTGATGTGGGGTAATACATCATTAAGAATTCCAATCAGTGTAAATGTAAAAGACAGGTTACGTGCACAGGTTGAAAAAGCATTGAATACTAACCCGGTTGCTCCGGCTACCTATGCTTCTGCTGCTACTTTTTATTATGAGTGGGATAAGGATCTGAACAAAGCTTTAACCAATATTACCAAAGCAACCGATGCTACTCCAAAAGCTTTTTGGCTGTTTCTGGCACAGGCAAAAATTCAAAGAGACCTGGGTGATAAGGTTTCTGCCAAAGCCAGTGCCCAAAAATGTATCGACCTGGCTACGGAAGCCAAAAACGATGATTATGTAAAACAGGCCACTGAGATTCTAAAGAAATTGTAATAGGCCATACATAAAATAAAAATATCGGGTGTTGAAGTATAAATAGTTATTTACTTCAACACCCGATATTCATTATTAAATATTCGATATTCTCTATTTCGTTTGCGGCTCCGCCATATCCGGTATCATCTCTGCTTTATATTCGCCAGCATCGAGCTTCGCTTTTGTTTCTGTAAATGCAATCAGTGTTTCTTCAATATCTGCATCCGTATGTGCCGCTGTAGGTATCAATCTATAAATGATATGCCCTTTCGGAATTACCGGATACACAACAATTGAACAGAAAATATGGTAGTTTTCCCTAAGGTCCATTACCATAGCCGTGGCTTCTTCCAATCCTCCATTCATATACACAGGCGTAACCATGGTATTGGTATTGCCAATATCAAATCCTCTTTCTTTAAGACCTTTTTGCAATTTCATAGCATTACTCCATAACTTATCTTTCAGTTCTGGTTTGGTTTGCAATAATTCCAGTCTTTTCAGGTTTCCTATTACGATGGGCATAGGTAAACTCTTGGCAAAAATCTGTGAGCGGATATTGTAACGGATATAATCGATAATTCCCTTATCCCCTGCCATAAATGCACCAATAGAAGCCATTGATTTCGCAAATGTGGAGAAATACAGATCGATACCATCCTGGCAACCCTGCTCCTCGCCTGCCCCGGCACCTGTTTTTCCAAGGGTACCAAATCCATGTGCATCATCTACCAATAATCTGAAATCGTATTTTTTCTTGAGTTCGATAATCTCTTTTAATTTTCCCTGGTCTCCTGCCATACCAAAAACGCCTTCAGTAATTACCAGAATCCCCCCTGTTTTTTGTTTGGCAATCAGGTTGGTTGCCCTTTCCATCTGTTTATCAAAATCCTCCAGGTCATTATGCTTGAAAACATAACGATGTCCGGGATGTAATCGCAAACCATCCACAATACAGGCATGACTTTCCGCATCATATACCACCACATCATGTCTTCCGCATATAGCGTCTATTGCGCTCATAATTCCCTGGTAGCCAAAATTCATCAAAATGGCATCTTCTTTTCCTTCAAAAGCTGCCAGTTCTCTTTCCAGTTGTTCGTGGTAATTACTGTTTCCACTCATCATACGAGCCCCCATAGGCAGGGCCAATCCAAATTTAACTGCCGCTTCAGCATCTGTTTTTCTGATCTCTGGATGGTTGGCCAGCCCCAGGTAGTTATTTAAACTCCATATTACCATTTCTTTACCCCGAAAAATCATCCTGCTGGAAATTTCTCCTTCCAATTTAGGGAAAGCAAAATAACCATGCGCCCTTTCACGATGTTGACCTAGTGGACCTGAATTCTTTAAGAGTTTTTCAAAAATGTCTGCCATATTATAAAATTATTACTTTGGTATAAAATCAGGCAAAAATAAACTTTTACCCTGTATGGGGCAAGGGTAATTATTGATCATGACTTATCTTCACCCCATCATTATCGAATTTTGCTTGTAAAAAACTAAGAATTAACCCTTTCCAGATCATGAAAAGACTTACCCTATCTATCTTTGCCAGTTTTTGTTGTCTACTGGCTATTTCTCAGAAAACAAACCTCAAAACTGCAACTGAAGAAGGAATACAAAGACCCAAACTGGTAGTTGGCATCGTAATTGACCAGATGCGCTGGGATTATCTCTATCGTTTTAACCCCGTTTTTAAGTCCAATGGCGGCTTCAACCGTTTTTTGACAGAAGGATTCTCCTGCGATAATACCCTGATCCCTTATACGCCTACGGTAACCGCTTGTGGACATACCTGTGTGTATACCGGAAGTGTTCCTTCCATCCATGGTATTACTGGTAATAACTGGTGGGACAATACTTTGATGAGATCTGTGTATTGCAGTGAAGATAAAACCGTAAA
>CAIYKV010000168.1 GCA_903926855.1 uncultured Bacteroidota bacterium
ATTAAAAAATGCCTACCAAAGCGGGCATTTTTAATTTTGAGGTCCCGAGCGGATTCGAACCGCTGTGGAAGCTTTTGCAGAGCTCTGCCTAGCCACTCGGCCACAGGACCCTTTTTATCTTAAATATCTGCCACCCACTTGATTACCCGCCAAAAACAGGACAAGGGGAACTGATTTCCGGGACGAAAATAAAGCAATCAAAGGAAATTTAAAATTCTAAATATGAAAAGCCGAAATTTGTTGTCAAAGATTCAATTATGACCCGAATTGCTGAAAGTGAGCTCATTATCAATAACCGCGGAGCTGTATATCATTTGAACCTAAGGCCGGAAGAATTGGCACATACCATTATTACCGTAGGCGATCCTGATCGTGTGGGGCAGGTAAGTAAACATTTTGACAGGATAGAACACCAATTTCAACATCGTGAATTCATTACACATACAGGGTATGTAGGTAGTAAAAGGTTATCCGTTATATCAACAGGTATTGGTACGGATAATATTGATATTGTATTGAATGAATTAGATGCTTTGGTTAATATTGATTTTACGACCCGGCAGATTAAACCCGATCTTACCCATTTAACCATTGTACGAGTAGGTACTTCAGGCTCTTTACAGGCAGATATACCTGTAGATAGTTTTGTGGCAAGCACCCATGGTTTGGGGATTGATAACCTGCTCAATTTTTATCGGCAGAATAACAATACTGAAGAGCAGGAATTGCTCCATGCATTTAGTTTACATACCCGTTTAGGAAACCAAATGGCTTCCCCCTATATTGCTTCAGCAGCCCCTGCCATTCAAAAACATTTTGTTGACGGATTCAACAGGGGAATCACTGTAACCTGTCCGGGATTTTATGGTCCACAGGGAAGGGTACTCCGTTTACCGCTGATTAACCCGGAATTGATTGATGACCTGACAGGTTTTCGTTTTGGGAATCATCGAATAACCAATTTTGAAATGGAGACCTCTGCGATTTATGGGTTGGGAAAATTATTGGGGCATCACTGTTTGAGTTTGAATGCCATAGTGGCTAACCGGATCAAACAGGAATTCAGTAAAGACGGAAATGCGGCGGTAGCAGGATTGATCGTAAAAACCCTTGAAATACTTTCGGGCATCAGTTAATTGTATTGAACAAAGCATTATGAATATAGCATTTTCAAAATACCAGGGCACAGGCAATGATTTTATCATTATGGATAATAGGGATGGCTTGATTAGTCTGACAACTGAACAGATAAACCATTTATGCGACAGAAGATTTGGTATTGGTGCAGATGGATTAATGTTGCTAAACACCCACCCAGACTATGATTTTGAGATGAAATATTATAATGCAGATGGAAAAGAAAGCAGTATGTGTGGTAATGGTGGCAGATGCCTTACCCGTTTTGCAGGAGATATGGGTATACACAAAGAAACCTATCATTTTTTAGCCATAGACGGCCCTCATAAAGCAGTGATCGGAAATCATGGCTGGATACACCTAAAAATGAATAATGTAAAC
>CAIYKV010000169.1 GCA_903926855.1 uncultured Bacteroidota bacterium
CAATTAAACGGAACCGGAGGGGGAGTACTCAGTAGCAGAAAAAACTAGGCAAACCATTTAAAGAGTAAAGCCAGTATTCCATAAATACAGGTGGCAATAAAAATTCCTGAAGCAGTTTTATCTTTCTGTGTATTTATATAGATTGTAAATATTACTGCGTTTACAATCAATGATAAACTGATAACGCCCGATAATAGTGATTTCTCCATCAATAAAACCTGTAAATATTCTTTTACAGTAAAGAGCCTGAATCTTGTCAGGTAATAAGCCGTAAATCCAATCAATGGGGCCAGGAACCCTAGTACCAGTCCCAGTTTCAGGTTATCTCTTTTCAGCATCAGTATTTCCAGTTGGTTTCCAGTTTCTTTTTCAGCTCGTAATTAGTCAGGTCAAATTGCACAGGCACAACGCTAACATAGCTGTTAGTCAATGCCCATACATCAGTATCTCTTCCCTTATCAAAATTCAGGAACTCGCCTGTGAGCCAGTAATACCGTCTTCCACTCGGATCTTTGCGCTCATCAAATTCCTCCTCATATTTGGCATAAGCCTGCCGGCAGATTTTGATACCTTTTATGAGCTTATCATCTCCCTTGGGAATATTTACATTCAGGCAAAGATGTTTTTCTTTGAGTTTGCTGCTGAGTACCTGTTCAACCAATATGCGGGCATATTTTTTGGCAGCGGTAAAATCTGCATCAATACTCATATCCAGTAAACTGAAGCCAATACTTGGAATACTTTCAATTGAGGCTTCCAATGCAGCAGACATAGTACCCGAATAGATCACATTTATAGAATGATTGGCTCCATGGTTAATACCACTTAAACAGATATCGGGTTTATCATGAATTACTTTATCTACTGCCAGTTTTACGCAATCTACAGGTGTTCCGCTACACGCATAAGCTTCTACTCCTTCAAAAAGGTTTACTTTCTGTAAACGCAGCGGGTGACCAATGGTAATGGCATGTCCCATACCGCTCTGTGGTTTATCAGGTGCCACTACAATAATCTTGCCCAATCCTTTTACTGCTTCTACCAATGCACGGATACCGGGTGCATTTACACTATCATCGTTGGTGATGAGGATAATAGGTTGGCGCTTTTTTTTCGTTTTTGCTTTTGCCATGCATGCAAGATACGATTAAGATCTTTTCGGGATGTTAAAACAACTGTGCCTTTGTACCATGGTGAGCAATCAAATCTCACACCAAGGCACAAAGGCACGGTTAGTGAGGCTGGAATTTAATTAGCTTTTTTCTTTGCCTTAGTTTTTTCTTTAGCAGGTACTGGCAAAGAGAAATATTTGAAGATTGGGAACTCAACTGGTTTGGTGCTTATACCATTCTGATCGAAATAGCTATCAAAAAAATTCCAGGTAAGTAAGCCATCATCCGATTGTGGTTCCAGCATATAAAAAATCAGGTTAGCCAATGGTTGGGCCAGATCAACCATATAATCTCCTTTTTTGGCGATACGGGTAGCAGCTTCAAATTTCCCTTCAGCGGAAGCCATATTATGTCCTTCGAATTTGCGGGTGGAGCGATCATATTTTTCTACTGTAAATATTTCACCGCCCAGTTTTTCATCTTTTTCCAGTTTGGTTACCCTAGCACCTTGTTTGATTAATTGATCTGCTATTGCAGACTGGGCTGCAGGAATGATATAACCACGAGGCAGGGTACTTTGCACGGTATCTTTGAATTCTCCATAATAAGTAACACTGTCATAGGTTACAATATTTCCTTTTTTCACCAGTGTTTTACTCCCATCGGCTCTGAAGAAAGGGGTATAATCATACGTGCGGAACCCATTCAGTTTTTGAGCAGTGGGAACCATTTTGTACCGAACCCCTTTTTTTACTTTGCCAGCATTATCCAACACATTTTTCACTGCAGCAAGATCAGCATCATGATTGATCTGCATGATTTCTTTGCCGTGCTTATTGCAATAATCGAGGATCTCATATACAAATGTGTAAGTACTATAAATGCGCTGATAAAAACGTTCATGCGCAAATGCCTCACTCAAAATAGCCATACGGTTACGCAAACCAAACTGGTTAACGATATATCGGGGATGGTGATTATAGGTATAAAAATTCTTTACCGGCCATCCTTCCCTGGTATTGTAATCGCCATAAGGACCAAAGAACATTCCGTACGTATCTTTTATTTTTTGTGTAATAGCGGGTAACATCACATCATTGGTATAATGATAAGTACCCGGCTCACCTGCATAAAGATAACTGGGTGCCCAGGTAAGTGAATAGGCATGCCAGGTTCCATTGGTGGTATGCAGGTCAACACTCATTTGTGGGTCCCATGCGGTAATAACATTTTGTACCAGTCCGGCTGTTTCAGGTGCTTCCATTTTAATACCATCCCTGTTAAGATCCAAACCCTGGCCGTTTTCTCTTTCCCCTGTTTCCAATGGACTATTCTCCTGGGTAGGCCTTAAGCCCTTAGCCATCTTATCATTGCCATCTGAATTATAGATAGGAACAAACAGAATAATCTGGTTATCGAGTAAACTTAATTTATTTCCTAAAAGAATATCACGGATCATCATCATCACGGCTTCTTTTCCTTCTACTTCACCAGCATGAATATTTCCCTGAATGTACACTACAGGTTTGCCGGATGCTTTGGCTTGTTCGGGAGTACTAACGGATGGGTTAGATAAGATCACGATGGGAATGTCTTTACCCATGGGACTTTTGCCCAGCGTACTGATTTGTATATAAGGGCTTTTTCCTTTGATGGCATTGATGAAGTTCATCACATCTCCATAGGTAGAAGTTTTTTCGAAATTCGATTTTTCAGGTGTTAGTATCAGGTCATCAGACCAGAGTGATTTGGTTTGTGCCTGTGTAAAGAAATAGCTGATTAACAGAATCGATAGTAGCGATTTTCTCATGTTGCCATTGTTTTGGGAAAGGAAAGTACTGAATGGCTGTAAAACGACCTGAAAAACTTGTTGAATGGGTAAAAAATCCTAAAAAATCAAAATAAATTTGGCAATTAGCTAAAAATGTTAGTAAATTGCTAACTAAATCAGTTAGCTATGTCAAACGCCGGAAAAAATTTAAGATATCTGCGCAAGCTGCGTGGCTGGACGCAGGAAGAGTTTGCCAACAAACTCAAAATCAAAAGATCATTGATTGGTGCTTATGAAGAAGAGCGTGCCGAACCACGCCTGGAAGTAATGGAAGTGATCTGTAATATCTTTAAACTGGGTCTGGAAGATTTTCTGTTCAAGGATCTCTCCGCTCCCAAAGCAGTCAGCTATCTTGAAAAAAGACGCCAGATGAAAATGGTAGCGGAAGTAGCGGAAGTACGTTTTGTACCCGTAAAAGCAGCTGCCGGTTATTTAGCGGGCTATGGTGATCCTGAATTTATTGATGAGCTGAATACATTTACCTTACCCATGCTGGCTCCCGGTCAATACCGTGCATTTGAAATCATTGGCGATAGTATGTTACCTACACCTAGTGGTAGTGTGATTGTAGGAGAAAAAGTTGATGATCTGGAAGATGTAAAGAATAGTAATACTTATGTGGTATTATCCAAGAATGAAGGCGTGGTATATAAACGGATCATTAAAAATAACCGGGTTAAAAATAAGATCACCTTATTAAGTGATAACCCGCAATATGAACCCTATAATGTAAATGCGGAAGACGTGCTGGAAGTATGGAAAGCAGTATACATTCTACAGAAAGCAAATATGGGCCCCAGATGGGATGTAAACCAACTGGCTGGAATGGTGAATAACCTGCAGGAACAGGTAAGTACACTGAAAAGAAAACTAAACTGATAATAACCCCGGAGAAATACCGGGGTTATTTTTTAGACTATCCCATATAATTACTCGAAAAGATCTTTGGCTACCCGAAATGTATTGCAGTGGGCTTCTACAATTATTTTGATATCCTGAGAATAGCCACCACCCATAGCAACTGTGACTGGAATCCCTGCTGCTTTTAGATAGCCCAATACCAACTGATCTCTTTCTTTACAATCTTCCAGTGTTAATTTTAGTTTGCCGAATTTATCTGTTTGTAATACATCTACTCCTGATAAATAAAAAGCAAAATCCGGTTTTACCCTTCTTAATAGATAAGCCAGATCCTCTGCCAGCAGGTTCAGATAAGTTGTTCCGTCTATCCCGTCTTTTAAAGGGATATCCAGGTCCGATTTTTCTTTGTGAAATGGATAATTGTGTTCACCATGCATGCTATAAGTGAATACCCTTTTTTCATGTTCAAATATTTTTGCCGTTCCATTCCCCTGGTGAACATCCAGGTCAATGATCAGGATTCTACTCGCCAGTTTTTTTTGTAATAAATAATTGGCTGCCACAGCCATATCGTTTAATAAACAAAACCCTTCTCCTCTTTCCCGAAAAGCATGGTGCGTTCCACCAGCTATATTTAATGCAATGCCCTGCTCAAACGCAAAATGACAACAATCGATGGTTCCCTGGGTAATGATCAATTCCCTTTCTGTTAAGGCAGGTGATTGTGGAAAACCGATCTTCCTTTGTTCTGATGCAGATAAATGTTGATTGATTAATTTATGCAGATACAACTTATCGTGTGTCAGTAAAATAATTTCTTCCTCACAGGGTAAAGGAACAAACAAATTTTCTTTAGTGATAGTGCCTTCATACAAGAGTTGCTCCGGTATCAATTCATATTTCAGCATAGGAAACCGATGTCCCTCTGGCAAAGGATGTGCGTAAATAGGCGAATAAGCTATCTTAAGCATTTGATGGATTAGATATTGATAAGCTTTTCATCAACAATAGCAAAAATAGTATCCTGCTTCTTAGGCTTGATGATTGCCAACCCACTGAATTTACTAAAAGCAGGTAGAATGGCCTGGGTAGGTGAAAAATAATAACAGGGGAACCGCAGACTTTGTTTGCCAAGTCCTTTGATACTTATTCCAGGATGCAGATGTCCTGAAAAGATAAAATGTTTCGCAGATTGGCTGGGATCTATTTCTGCCGGGTCATGCACAAAATCAAAACCGCCCAATGTATAGATTCCTTCCTTTACACTGATCCCTGCTTTTTGGTACCAGCTGGCATCCAGTATATCATGATTACCTCTTACCAGTATAAAATCAATAGACGGAAAATCGTTTCTCCATTTTAGAAAAAACTCCAGTTCTTTATTGGCTTCACTATGAAAAAGATCGCCAACGGCTATGATTTTTTTGGGTGTAAAATAACTGATCTGCTCAAACAGTCTTTGCAGGTCTTCTTTATAGATACCTGTTGGAACCGCAATCCCATTTTTTCTGAAATGACCTGTTTTACCAAAATGAAGATCAGATAAAATCAAGGCTTCCTGCTCCTGCCAGAAAATACAGCGTTGCGCTGATAGCCAGAATGTATTTTCGTTAATTAAGTATTGAGTAGGGGCAGTCATGTTAAAAAATAAAGATAGTGACTTGTACCAATATGATTTGGCGGGATGATAAATAAAAATGGGAAAAAGGGAAACTGAATCAAGCCTAACTCTCTGCGAAAACTCTGCTACTTTGTTACTCTGTGGTGAAAAAACTTAATACCTGTAGATAACCCTGGTTTTTAAAACTCTTTTCACAGCAGAGAGAATGATTAGAACCCATTTTTCTCCAATTGGCTTTGCATTTTTTTAATTCGATCCTCAATTTTTTCTGATGATAGATTATTTCTGTTTAATCCGTCTACAATAATTGGAAAGGAAAGAGGGGTGATTTTTTCAGGAAATGTTATAATGATCTTACTGGCTGTAATTCTTTGTAAGGCAAGCCTCAGCCTTACTTCATCCATTTGTTGTACCATTACTTCCTGGTAAGCCTGCCTTAATAATATATTATTCTGATCATACTCTGCCAATACCTTGAATAGCAAAGAAGCCGATGATTGTAAATGCCGGGCTTTTTTTTGTTCCCCCGGCATACCCTGAAAAATCAGTCCACCTATCACCGCTATATCCCGAAATTTTCTTTTGGCCTTTTCTGTGCTATTCATACTTTTCTGGATATCTGTCAGCAAATTTTCTGTACTAAAAAACTCCCTTGCATTACTGTCATCAACGGGAATGGGTTGATCGCTTAATAATTCAAATCCATAATCATTCATGGAAATGGAAAAACTAATGGGAGTAAGCTGCCCGATCCGATACCCAAGAATCGCACTCATGGCTTCATGCACCTGTCGCCCTTCAAAAGGATATACAAGCAGGTGATAACCATCTTTGTCTTCTATCTGCTCAATCAATAATTCATTATCACGCGGAATATGCGAAAGTTTTTTTTGTAAACTAAAGAGTGAATGCAGACTTTTTAATTCTATTTCCTCTTCATCAATTAGCGCCTTATTAAAAGTTTGTCTCAATATATGACCCAGATTGGCAGTTAAACTCATTCTTCCACCCATCCAGGAAGGCACAATAGATTTTTTAGCAGATGATTTTCGAACCATTACGGTCATCTCTTTGATCATGACCAGTTCGAGGTTTCTTCCTGCAAGTGTAAATACATCACCTGGCTCCAGCCGACTGATAAACCATTCTTCTATCACTCCGATAAATCCGCCACTCATCAGTTTTACTTTCAGCATGGCATCACTGACAATGGTGCCAATATGCATTCGGTGACGCATGGCCAGACGACGGCTCTTCATGCTATATAGCCCATCTTCAATCTCTACTTTTTTATATTCATCATATTGTTGTAAGGCTTTTCCTCCATGACTGATATGCTGTAATAATTCCTGCCACTCTGTTTCTGTGATATCAGAAAAACAATAAGTACTCTTTATTTCGGTAAACAGCGTATCCGGATCAAATCCATCGCCGATCGCTAATGTGCATAGGAATTGAAGTAATACATCAAAGCAAAGTAACATAGGCTCCCGGCTCTCAATAGATTGTTCTTTGACGGCTTGTTTTAGGGCGGCTACTTCAACCAGTTCTAAAGAATGGGTGGGTAAAAAATAAATCCGACTGATCTCGCCGGGTGCATGACCACTTCTTCCGGCACGTTGTAGAAATCGGGCTACTCCTTTTGGTGATCCTACCTGGATCACGGTATCAACGGGTCTAAAATCAACGCCCAGGTCCAGGCTTGAAGTGCAAACCACGGCTTTAAGTTTTCCGGTGTGCAGGGATTCCTCTACCCATAAACGCAATTCGGGTTCAATACTTCCATGGTGCAAGGCTATGGCGCCAGCCAGTTGTGGCGCTACAGTGAGTAAGGTTTGGTACCAGGTTTCACTCATGCCACGGGTATTGATGAAGATGAGGGTGGTCTTACTTTTTTCAATGATTGGAATTAATTTTTCCGCCAGTTTAATTCCCAGGTGACCTGCCCAGGGATAATTCTCAATTTCATCCGGAAGTATCGACTCAACCTGGATCTGTTTATCCATTTTTGCTGAAATGATGATCCCTTTTTTTCTGAGCGGAGAGAGTAATACATCCTTTGCTTCTGAAAGATTACCTATTGTAGCACTGATGCCCCAAATACAGGGTTGCTTATCGAAAAGGTATTGGCTATTTATGATTCGGCTAATGGCCAATTCCACCTGAACGCCTCTTTTGCTCCCCAATAGTTCATGCCATTCATCTATAGCGATGATGCGGAGGTTTTGAAAAATAGCCGGATATTTTTTTTGTGCGAGCAAGAGGTGAAGACTTTCCGGGGTAATAATCAATACCTCGG
>CAIYKV010000170.1 GCA_903926855.1 uncultured Bacteroidota bacterium
CGACACATGATTGCAGAAGGAATTGCCCGTCACGAGCGGTTACAAAAAAAATATGTAATGCGTGGGAACGCCATTGCCGGTTATGGTATTTATGCCAAAAAGGCAATTGCTGCCGGCAAAATCCTGTTCCACGGGGAACAAATGGCACAAAGACTGGTTACCCGCCGTTTTGTGGAAGAAAACTGGTCGGAGACCGAGAAACAGACATTTCGCCGGTATGCTTACCCGTTAAGTAATGAAGTATTTCTGCTTTGGGATAATGACCCATCTGCCTGGGCTCCGCAAAACCATTGTTGTGAGCCCAATACAGGGTATAACGGATTGAATGTGATAGCGTTAAGACCAATACAGGCCGGCGAAGAACTGACCCTTGATTATGCCAGTTTTCTGGATGAACATATGGAACCCTTCCAATGCCGCTGCGGGGTGCCCGGCTGCCGTGGACTTATCACGGGAAAACCCGGCAATTCTGTTACCGCCAGAGAAAGCTTTACCATTTCTTAAACGAAGCTCCCTTTTTAATAGGTTAACTTACTCCTCCTTTAACAAATTGGGGACTGTTAAATATTTGTGCAATCCCTTTGCCGGAATAGATCTTGCACTAAAATTGCCATCAGATAACCAGGAATTGCTTCCCTTATGTCAAGATTTGAGATCATACGAAAACTAATGCAAAAGCACCGCACCCAGCTGGTGATTACTTATGTATTGTTTTCTTTGGAGATGCTCGGGTCTTTATTGCGTCCATTTTTTCTGGGAGAAGCGATCAATGATTTAATAAAAGGAAGCTATCGGGGGTTGATTGTATTATCCGGGGTACACCTGGTATGGTTAATCGTAGGCACATTGCGGCATCGGTATGATACCAGAACTTATTCGGCTATTTATACCTCTTTAGTAACCCGTTTCTTATCACGCAGAATTGATAAATCGGAAGTATCTAAACTAAGCGCACACTCTACCCTGGCGCGGGAGTTTGTTGATTTTCTTGAGTTTGATCTGGTGTATGTAATTGAGGCATTATACAATTTGCTGGGCTCCATCGTGTTATTGTATTTCTATGATCGTTCCGTTGTTTTATTATGTCTGGCCATTTTACTACCGGTAATGGGCATCAGTTATATCTATGGAAAAAGGATGAAACGATTGAACAGACTTAAAAATGATGAACTGGAACAACAGGTAGATATCATTTCATCGGGCGATAAAAAAGCCATCTTCAAACATTTCAATAATCTTCGGCACTGGCAGATCCGGATCAGCGACCAGGAAGCATGGAATTTTGGGATCATGGAGTTTATGGTAATGGGCATCATTGCGATTTCACTGGTATTGACGCATCGGGTAATGGGTAACACGATTTTGGCCGGTAATATCGTGGGGATCTATACCTATATTTTAAAATTCGTTTCCGGGCTGGATACTATACCCTATACGGTTCAACGGCTTTCTTCACTGAATGATATCACTCGCCGGATAGAATTACAAGCCGAAGATTTTCCAACAGAAGGAACCGAAACCATCCGAAGAGAGAAAACGGTTCGGATGTCGAAAATGGATAAAACCATTCTATAATTTTATAACTACAATTCTTACGGGCCTTGAATCATTTACTCATTAATATTGCGTGTAAATACCTGTTTCTAAATACAAGTTCCGGGTTATATTGTGCTTTTATCAAAAGCAAGAATTTTTAAGAGGATATTCGTTCATGAGAAGCGTTCAATCACCACATCATATACTTGAATCTGTTTTCGGCTATACCGAATTCAGGCATAACCAGGAAGAGATCATCACGCATTTATTAAGTGGCAAAGATGCTGTTGTATTAATGCCTACGGGTGGAGGAAAAAGTCTTTGTTACCAGGTTCCCGCATTATGTTTACCGGGCGTTACAATCGTAGTAAGTCCACTAATTGCCTTAATGAAAGACCAGGTAGATGCCTTGGTTTTAAGCGGCGTAAGTGCTGCATTCCTGAATAGTACCCAATCCGGCGGTGAGCAATCTTTTATATTGGGGCAGTTGAGAAGAAATGAACTTAAGTTATTATATCTGGCGCCGGAAAGGCTGATTGCAGAAGATATGCAGTTTCTTCGGTTTCTGCAGGAGATAAAGGTTTCATTATTTGCGATTGATGAAGCACATTGTATTAGTCAGTGGGGACATGATTTCAGACCGGAATACCGTGGCTTAAGTCAGTTAAAAGATCTATTTCCTGCTATTCCCCTGATCGCATTAACCGCAACGGCCGATTCGCTTACCAGGAATGATATTATTCAGCAGCTTCATCTGACACAGTATCGTGTTTTTGAAAATAGTTTTAATCGCCCCAATATTTATTATTATGTAAAACCAAAACGGGGATATTATGAAGCCATTACAGAGTATCTCTCCGAACATGAAGAAGACAGTGGTATTATTTATTGTTTGAGCAGGGCTTCAACCGATAAACTGGCAAGCGATTTAAAAGCGGATGGATTTTTAGCAGAAGCTTATCATGCCGGATTGGACAAGTTGGTAAGAGATGAGCGTCAGGATAAATTTTTGAAAGATGATATCCGGATCATGGTAGCAACCATTGCATTTGGGATGGGCATCAATAAAAGTAATGTACGTTTTGTTATTCATGCCGATTTGCCCAAGAACATGGAAGGCTATTACCAGGAAACGGGAAGAGCCGGTCGCGATGGTTTACATAGCGAAGCTGTTTTATTTTTTGGTGCCGGAGATGTGATGAAGCTAAAAGGGTTTGCGCAGGTAGAAGATAACCCTGAGCAAACAAAAATACTGCTGAAAAAGCTGGACCAGATGGTACAATTTTGCGAAACAAAAAAGTGCCGCAGAAAATACCTGCTCAATTATTTTGGCGAAGATGCCCCTGACTATTGTGGAAGTTGTGATACCTGTTTGAGTAAGCCGGAGGATTTGGAGGATTGTACCATTATTGCCCAGAAAATATTAAGTGCTGTATACCGAATTAAACAAGGATTCGGGATGCGCTATATAGTAGATATATTAAGAGGAAGTAATAGTGAGAAAATAAGGGAAACACATAAACAGTTATCGGTGTATGGTATAGGTAAAGACAAACCCAAAGAAGAGTGGTTACATTATGTAAAGGAATTGGTGCAAAATGGTTATCTGCAACCAACTGACACAGAGTTTCCGGTTTTGCAATTAACTGCGAAAAGTGAGGGCGTATTATTCAAAGGAGAGAAAGTATACTTATCGGCCCCTGTTCAGGTGAATATTGTCAAAGAACCTGTTATTTATCAGCAGCATGCTTATGAAAAAGACTTGTTTGAAAACCTGAAGAAGTTGCGAAACAGAATAGCGCATGAAGAAAATGTACCGGCGTATCTGATTTTTAGTGATAGCACTTTACTGGATCTGGCCACTTATCTACCGCTTACTGCAGATGATCTGCCAAAAATATCCGGGTTTGGGGCATTTAAAATTGAGAAGTATGGTCGCCCATTTTTAGAGATCATACAGGAGTTCTGCATGGAAAGAGGTATCGGAACCCGGATCGAGTTCAAGCAAACAAAAAAGATCGTAAAACGCAGTCCCGCCCCAAAGGACCGCGCTTCAGATACTAAGCGACTTAGTTATGATCTATATAGAGAAGGGAAATCCATGTTTGAAATTGCCACCGAAAGACAATTGTCTGTAAATACAATCGAATCACATTTGAGTTATTATATTGGAACGGGAGAATTGGATATTGATACCATGGTATCACCGGAAAAGCAGGCATTGATTAAGCAGGCGGTTGAACAGATTGGCAGACTGGGTTTAAGAAACCTGAAAGACAATCTTCCGGATACTATCAGTTATGGAGAAATTAAAATGGCCATTGCTTATTTTGATAAGGAAGGGAATTGAAATGGTCAATTGATCCGACACCCAAATGAATTTTTAGCTGTTGGCAAAATCCAGCGCCCGCAATTCAGCCCAGGAGAATTCGCTTCCGGATAACATAAACCCGCAATGGGCGCCTTTTTCAGGTGTTTCTAAAAAAAGGAATGGGTTGTTTTCTGCTTCTTCATAACAGATACATTCTTCCGACAGAAAAGTATCATTCAATGCCTGCACCAATAAAGAAGGCACACGAATATTTTTGAGAAAAGGTTTTACGCTGGCCTGGGTATAAAAATCAATTGCATCTGTAAAACCATGCAAGGGGGCAGAATAGCGATTATCAAAATCCAGGAAATGTTTGATCTTATCATACCCTTCTGCACTGATCTGGCCGGGGAATTTTTTTTCTTTCTCTTTGATCTTTTTGCCTAGTTTTCGAAGGAATCGTGCATTATATAATGTGTTATGGGGCTTTGATAATAACTGAACACTCGATAATAAATCGCAGGGAACAGAAAAGCCAATGGCTTTTTTGATTTGGGCAGGAACAGATGAAGGGTCTTCTCCTAGTACGCGTAAACTCAAACTACCCCCCATACTATAGCCTACCAATACGATTTCTTCGTACCCGTATTTTTCAATGGCATGATGAATTACTTTACGCAGATCGCTGGTATCTCCATGATGGTAAAAACGGGCCAGACGATTGATCTCGCCACTGCAACTTCTACAATTCCATCCCAATGCATCAAATCCATTTTGGAAAAAGACTTTAGCAGTACCCACTACATAATGCCTGTTCGAATCTCCTTCCAAACCATGGGTAATGATAACCAGCTTACGATTGCTGCTTGTATGTTGTTTCCAGTCCAGGTCAACAAAATCCCCATCTGGCAGATCCAGCCTTTCTCTGCGGTCGTACACAAATTTAATTTTCCGCATTACACTTGGATAAATCGTTTGTATATGCGCATTAAACTGCCACGAGGGGGGGTGGTAATCGGGCTTGGGTAATACAGGCATGGTAATGGATTAAATACAAATGTAAGCGGAAACACCGTATGGTATCGGGTTGAATCAACGGATATTTATGCTTTATATCTGAAAGGCAAACTCATCCAATTATACTTTCACGGTTTTCCATTTCGCTTTTTTAAACAGGATAACACTGCTGATTGTTATACAGGTTTCAGTAACTACTATCGCCACAAAAACACCTGTAGAACCCAGGCTGGTATACCCGCTTAAGAAATAAGCAAAAGGAATCTGAAATATCCAGAACCAAAAAAGATTGATCCATGTGGGTGTTTTGCTATCTCCTGCACCATTGAATGCATTCATCATCACCATACCCACACCATAAAAAATATATCCGCAGCTTACAATACGTAGGGCAATCACCGCTGTTTTGATTACTTCTGTATTGCTTGTCAATAATCCAACAAAAAATTCGGCGGATGTAATAAAAAGTAAAGACACGCCACCCATAAAAATCGCATTGTATTTGGCGGTTGTCCAAACAGATTTTTCTGCGCGAGCCGGTTGATGGGCACCTAGGTTTTGTCCAACCAATGTAGCCGCTGCATTGCTCAATCCCCATGCCGGCATCAGAAAAAAGATCAGTAAACGAATCGCAATGGTATATCCTGCAATCGCATTGCTGCCAAAACCTGAAATGATTCTGGCCATGGCAATCCAACTGGCGGAGCCAATCAGAAACTGAAGCGTGGCAGTAGAAGCAATATTCAATAAAGATTTCAGGATCACCGGGTTAGGGATAAAATAGCGGCGAAGAATATTGATAATTCCTTTTTTATTGTACAAATGATATACCTGGTAGCAAACCCCGGTGCCCCTGCCGATAGTTGTGGCGATGGCTGCGCCGGGTAATCCATAAAAATGAATCATTATGGGGCAAAGAATGATATTACACAGATTGGCCACCCATAAACTGCGCATGGCAATGGCAGCATCTCCCGCACCGCGAAATATACCATTGATCAGGAACAAGAGCATGATCACAATATTTCCGGTAAGCATAATTTTTGCATAAGAACTTCCGATAGAAAGGATGGCTGCATTGGCACCCATTAATGCCAGTAACTTATCTGAGAAAAATATTCCTATCAGGCTAATGACCAAACTAATGATCCCTGCCAGAAAAATGGCCTGCGCACCGGATTTTGCCGCATCGGAATAATTTTTTTCACCTACTCTTCTGGCTACCATGGCCGATGCGGCTATGCTTAAGCCAAAAGCCAGTGAATACAAAATACTCAGAATAGATTCTGTTAAACCAACCGTTGCTGTTGCATTAGCCCCCAGTTTGGTTACAAAGAAAATATCTACCACTGCAAAAACAGATTCCATACACATTTCCAGGATCATGGGAACGGCCAACATAAATATGGCTTTTTGTATGCTGCCTGTGGTATAGTCCTGGTGTTCGCTGTTCAGGGATTCTTTGAAATAAGACAATATATTTCGGGAACGCTTATCGTTTGGATAAGTAGTCATGAGAAAATAGTTACATGATGAAATAAGCAGTTATTACAACAGCCAGTCTGTTGTAATTATGATGTTGGGAATGGCCGTGATGAATTATAATCCGGGCACGAATACACTGCTCATGGGCGGTAAATTGAACTGGAAGATCTTGTTATTACTAAATCCTTGTGGGTCAAAAATAGGATATTTTTTAAAATTGCCGATTCCAGACAGAAATGGACATAAAAATGCCTCTTAGCCTTATTAGAAATATTCTAAAAACACTAAGGGGCAAAATATAGTAAGAATAATTTTAGATACTGAGCACGCTATTGGTTCCGCCAAACTCATTCTGGCTCTCTCCATCAGCAGATGGATCATTACACCATTCTGTACCATTTACCAGGTATTTGAATTCATGGCGGGAATCTTTGGGTAAGGATACATCAGCGCTAAAACTGCCATCTTTCTTTTTACTGAGTGATATGGGGGTTTTCCAGTCTCCATTCAAGCCAAAAATATCGATGCTGCTGGCATTTTCAACAGTAAAAGAAAACTTGATTTTTGCGTAATCTTTCGTTTTGTAGTATGTTTTTTGTATCATTTTACACGTAATAGTTCCCCTTTATACCGTTTTTTATAAAAAAGTAACCCAAAAACCAATAAAAGGATAATAGTTAATAAATAATTAATATGAAAAATATTATTGTAAATACATATCTGAATAACCTCTTAGCCTCTTAGATGCCAGGCTTTGGGACGGGTAAATACTCGTAATCCGGCATGAGATAATGTACTGCCAAACCCACTATGTTTTCTCCCGCTCCAGGGTAAAGCCGCACTAACCCTATCGCAACAGTTCCAGTAAACTGTACCCACATTTAGTTGCTCTTCAATAAGGGCTGCCCTTGACTGGTTATTAGAATAAACAGCAGCGGTTAGTCCATACTCAGTATCATTCATGAGCCGGACGGCTTCCTCATCACCG
>CAIYKV010000171.1 GCA_903926855.1 uncultured Bacteroidota bacterium
AATAACCTGTTTGAAGAAGTGGCCAAATTCAGAGCAGCCAGAAGAATGTGGGCGGTGATGATGAAACATTTGGGCGCAACCGATGAAAAAGCCCTGATGCTTCGCTTTCATACGCAAACCGGCGGTGCCACCCTCACTGCTCAACAACCTTTGAATAATATCTGTCGCGTAACCGTACAAACCCTTGCTGCCGTTTTAGGTGGCACCCAAAGTTTGCATACCAATGGATATGATGAAGCCCTGAGTCTGCCTACGGAAGAAGCCGCACGTATCGCTTTAAGAACCCAGCAGATCGTTGCTTTTGAAAGTGGCGCTCCCGATACAGTAGATCCTTTGGCCGGTAGTTATTTTGTAGAATCCCTGACCAATGAAGTAGAACAAAAAGCCTGGGAATTGGTGCATAAAATTGATGCCATGGGGGGAAGTGTTTCCGCCATCGAATCAGGTTTTATGCAGGAAGAAATTGCCGCCAGCGCCTATGCTTACCAGCGCAATATTGAAAGCGGTGAGAAAGTAATTGTAGGCGTAAATAAATTCACGATCGACAAAGAAATCCCTATCCCCGGATTTAAAATAGATGATAGCATTCGAACCATCCAGATCCAGAAACTTACTGCTTTAAAAGCAAAACGGAATCAGGAAAAAGTGGCTGATTCACTCAATGCAATCGCCAAAGCCGCCCAGGGAACCCAAAACCTGATGCCCGTAGTTATTGAAGCCGTTGAAAACCATTGCACCCTCGGTGAAATATCCGATGTGCTTCGGAAAATATTCGGAGAATATAAATAGATGATTATTAAATTAAACTTTGACATTTTCCTTTGCGTTCATAGCGGTTCATTGCCTCCTTTGCGCTCCTGCTCGTAAAGGTTACCATTAGAAGCTGTAACGCCCGCCTGAACGGCCTAGTCGGGCAGGCAAAGAACGCAGTGAACCGCCCTCCTGATCGGCGGACAAGCAATGGCCGCTAAGAATATATAAAATTCAAACCGCAACAAATTGTGCCTTGTAAACTATTTTAAATAGTACAGGGTTGTAAGAATACAACAAAGGGTGATCAAAACGAATGATCACCCTTTTGTATGGTATAATAAAGCCTGATCGTTAAATCATCATCCCAAAACAACGATCAACGCATAGATGAGTCCTGGTAAATAAAACAATAAGGTTAACAAAAGATCTAACCAGAATTTTCCATTGATACCATTTTCATGCAAGGCAACTGCCAATGGTGGTAATAAAATGGCCAGTATCACTAAAAGCAGTGTATTGGTGCTAACATCACCGGAACCTTTTTGTGCTTTATAGTCTTTCAATGTTTTTTTGCTTCAGCAATCCGCATTTTACGGTCAACCCTGGAAAGACTTTTAAATTCTTTCATTGCATCAGTAACCACCACATCATTCAAAACCACTTCTTTATTGATGCCGGAATCACGGGTTGATTTGGAAAGGGTCTCAGAACTGGAAGCCTGAACAGTTGAACCAGCCAACAGACTGGTTGCTAAAAAAATGAAAAGAATTTTCTTCATAAGAATGGTTTAAGGAGGTTTGAAATAATTCCTGTTGAGTAAAACTAGAAAAACAGTCTCATTCTTTCTTACATAATTCACCTTTTTTCTTACACAGTTTTCATTTTTAATGTGGGTAACTTGGGCATTGAACAGAGTAAATAGTTTGTCATTTTTTGGTAAAAACCTGAGTACTAAGTATTTGAACCAGTATTTCTTTATCTTCCGTATTCAAAATTATGATGGCATGAAAAAATGGCTTTCCCTGGTTTTATTGATTTCTGTAACGGCTTCTGCCCAAAATCTTCCGGCAAATTATCAGCAACTGGTTACAGACGAAACACCCAAAGTGGTGGAATGGAGAAGATATTTTCATGAACATCCTGAATTATCTAACCGCGAATTCAATACTTCTAAAATGATCGAAGCCCATTTAAAAAAACTGGGTATCGAAACCAGGATATTGGCAAAGACCGGTGTAGTGGGTGTATTAAGAGGTGGTAAACCCGGACCGGTAGTAGCCCTTCGTGCAGATATTGATGCTTTACCCGTAACGGAAAGAAATGATCTTGCTTTTAAGTCAAAAGTAACCAGCGATTATAATGGACAAACCGTTGGCGTAATGCATGCCTGCGGACATGACTCGCATATTGCCATGTTGATGGGAACCGCAGAAGTACTCAGTAAAATGAAAAATGAGATTCCCGGAACGGTGGTATTCCTGTTTCAGCCGGCAGAAGAAGGCCCTCCCGGTGATGAAGAAGGTGGTGCCCCCCTATTGATCAAAGAAGGTGCATTGGATAATCCGAAAGTAGATGCGGTATTTGGCCTCCATATAGAAGCGGCATTAGACCTGGGCAAAATCTATTATAAAGACCAGGGTTTTATGGCTTCTTCAGATTGGTTCACGATAAAAGTAAAAGGCAAACAAGCCCATGGAGCAGATCCTGCCAATGGAATTGATCCGATTGTGGTGAGTGCAGAAATTATTCAAAACCTCCAAACTATCTTGAGTCGCCAGATGGATCTGACGATTGCGCCGGTGATTATTACAGTAGGTAAAATTTATGCAGGTGTCCGGTCAAATATCATTCCTGAAACAGCTACTATGGAAGGAACGATACGAACATTAGATAGCAAGATGCAGAAAGAAGTACATCAAAGAATTCGCAATACGGTAAAAAATGTGGCTGCGGTGTATGGTGCCACTGCCGAAGTAACCATTGATACCAAAACCCTGGTTACTTATAATGATCCTACCCTTGTAAAACAATCATTGGCCTCTTTACAAAAAGCGGCAGGTGATACCAATGTTGTTATGACTCGCTGGACTACCGGTGCAGAAGATTTTTCATTTTATGGAACCAAAGCCCCTTCCTTCTTTTTCTTCCTCGGTGCGCGTGATCCTAAAATTTCCAAAGAACAGGCATTCTCACACCATACCCCCGATTTCTATATTGATGATAGCAGACTGGATGTTGGCGTGAAAGTATTTTGTCAACTAGTATTCGACTACGCCAAAACAAAAAAGAACTAATCTAATCAATTTTCTCCTCTGCGTTCACTGCGGTCCTCTGCGTTCTTTGCGTAGCTGGTTTTCAACCATCCTGTAAAAAAGCCGTACCGCAAAGGACGAAGAGAACCGCAGTGAACGATGAGAATTATCCCCTGCTCCCAAATAACAAACTCCCAATCCTCACCATATTACTCCCCTCCTCTATCGCCATTTCATAATCTCCACTCATCCCCATACTCAATATCCCCTGGAAAGAATATTTTTCACCCAAAGAATGCAGATACCGAAACTCTTTTCTAACCAAAGCCGTATCCTCACTAAAAGAAGCCATCCCCATCAATCCACAAATCTTTACATTCGGTAAGTTGGCTGCTTTTTCTTTTGCCTCCACCAATTCAGCTTCATTCATCCCAAATTTGGTTTCCTCCTGCGCAATATGCACCTGTAACAGGCAATTGATTATTCGATGATACTTCGCAGCCTGCTTATTGATTTCGGTGAGTAATTTAAAACTATCTACCCCCTGTATCAGCTCCACAAACGGAGCAATCATTTTTACTTTATTGGATTGCAGATGCCCGATAAAATGCCAGCGGATACCTTTGGGAAGTACCAGTTCTTTATCAACCAATTCCTGAACATAATTCTCTCCAAAATCTCTTTGTCCCAGATCGTATAATGCCTGAATATCTTCTACAGGTTTTGTTTTGCTGACCGCTACCAGTCGGGTATTTTTTGCAAGTAATTCTTGGCTGATCTCAGCGAATTTCTGGGTGTTTACGGACATGTATCTCTTAGAATGAACGGTTATTTTAAAATACTCCTGCTGATCACAATCCGCTGCACTTCACTGGTTCCTTCATAGATCTGGGTGATTTTGGCATCACGCATCAGTCTTTCTACATGGTATTCTTTTACAAAACCATACCCGCCATGTATCTGAACCGCTTCTGTGGTTGTCCACATAGCCGCTTCACTGGCAAATACTTTGGCCATAGAAGAACTAAGTGTATAATCTACTCCATTATCTTTTTCCCAGGCTGCTTTCAAACATAATAAACGCGCGGCTTCTATTTTGGTGGCCATATCTGCCAGTTTAAACTGAATAGCCTGGTGATGCATGATCTCTTTACCAAATGCTTTTCTTTGTTTGCTATACGCTAATGCCAATTCATACGCACCACTCGCAATCCCCAAAGCCTGTGAAGCAATCCCGATTCTTCCCCCAGCCAATGTTTTCATCGCAAACTTAAAACCAAATCCATCTTCTCCTATCCTGTTTTCCTTAGGCACTTTTACATCAGTTAAGAGAATGGAATGCGTGTCACTTCCACGAATACCCAGTTTGTTTTCCTTGGCAGCAACGGTAATCCCAGGCCAGCTTTTTTCTACAATAAATACATTGATCCCCCTGCTTCCTTTCGAAGCATCGGTTTGTGCAATTACCAGGTAAACAGAAGCCGATGATCCATTCGTGATCCAGTTTTTGGTACCACTGATCAGGTAATGATCTCCTTTGTCTTCAGCGGTGGTCTGTTGACTGGTTGCATCAGATCCTGCTTCGGGTTCACTCAATAAAAAAGCACCGATATATAATTCCCCATCCTTTTTACCCTGCGCCAGCGGTACCAGGTATTTTTGTTTCTGCTCTTCAGAACCAAAAGTTTCCAGACCCCAACAAACCAGGCTATTGTTTACGCTCATACAAACACTGGTACTCGCATCAATCTTACTGATTTCCTCCATGGCCAGTACATAGCTCATGGTATCCATTCCCGCACCACCATATTTAGGATCAACCATCATGCCCATAAAGCCCAATTCAGCCAGTTTGGTTACCTGCTCCCTGGGAAAGATTTGTTTTTCATCCCTTTCAATCACTCCCGGCAAACATTCCGTTCTGGCAAAATCTCTTGCTGCTTTCTGTATCATCAATTGTTCCTCAGTCAGTTGGAAATCCATAGTAAGCGTATTTATCCGGCAAAAATAAGCTAACAGTTGTTAGGAAAGCAATTTGTGCAATAATTTTTATCCCCCCCATTTTACTTTGCGTCCGTTGCGGTTCTCAGCGCCCTTTGCCTGCCCGACTAGGCCGTTCAGGCGGGCGTTACAGCTTGTAAAGGTGATAACAGGATTACAAATCATGATGAGTAATACTATTCAAACTTTTAAATGCTGTAACGCAAAGAACGCAATGAAGGCGCAACGGACGCAAAGGAGTAGTAACCATTAATAGTATTTCTTCTGGAGATTATACAAAATACTCCTATCCAAATCATTGATCTTTCTACTCGTACTATCCTGCAAAAAATGCCTTTTAAAAGCCCGAATAGCCGCAGTACTGTCTTTCACATCATATCCCACTATACGCAAAGCCTGTATGGCATTAAAATTTGCAGGCACCGAATCCCTTGCATCATCAAACCACAAACCAAAACCCTTTTCTGCCAGTTTCTTCCAGGGAAAACGATAATTCGGATCATTCTTACGGGTAGGCGCAATATCACCATGTCCAATAAAATTCGCCGTAGGTATCGAATAATCTTTTTTCAATTTGGCCAATAAACTCAACAGACTATTCATCTGCAAACTATCAAAAGGCTCAAACCCATTATTATCCAGTTCAATCCCGATGGATGCAGAATTAATATCAATCAGGTTCCCCCATCTGCTCACACCCGCATGCGCTGCACGCAGATAATCGTTCAGCATATGATGCAGGGTTCCATCTTTACAAATCACATAATGGGCACTTACAGCAGATTTCGGTGTAGTAAATGTTTGCAAAGTCTGCTCACATGAATTTTGTGCAGTATGGTGAATGATTACAAAACTCGGTTTGCGCAGATTAAAATTGGTGGTACCTACCCAATAAGCAGGTGCTTTAATCGTATCAGTAATGGGTACACCCGGTTCTGCCCTTAGTTGTTGGGATAAAGCCTTGGATTGATCCCTATACACTTTATTGGTAGCAGCATATGGCTTGGGACTACAAGCATCTATAGAAATCAATACGCCTGCAAAAACAAGAAAAGAAAAAACGGTTTTGAATGAATTCGATAACATATAGTTCGGAGAATTATGCGCGATTAAATATTTTTAGCAGTATGTAATTTATGCTTCACTCTTTGATTCAGAAAATACAACATGATCATGGCCAATAACATGGAGCCGATTACTACATAACCCAGCATATCATATCGCTCCAGTTTACCCGAACTGGTTTGCAAAACAATCACCCCGGCAAAAATGGAAGCGATACCACCTGATATCTGCTGGGTAGCCGAATTAATACTCATGAATGCACCCCTGTCTTTGGCATCCGGAACAGCGGTAAGTAATGCAGAGGAAGCAATCATTCGCGATGAAATCCCCACAAATAAAATTACATTCAATACAATCAGTTCCCAAAGAGGTGTAAAACCTAAATGGGTATAAATGGCTACCATGAACATACTAAGCAAGGTGCCAAAACAGAAGATCGGAAATTTACCAATCTTATCACTCAGCTTACCCACTAGTGGACCGAAAATAATAGAACAGAAACCCGTTACAAAATAAACAATAGGCAATTGTTCCAGGGTAATACCGAGATTATGAATACTATAGGCACTGCCAAATGGCATCAACATAAATCCACCGGTGGCTAATAAAGTAGTGGCAAAAAATGCTTTCGCATAATCGGGTCTGATCAGGGTTTTGATTAAATGATGAAAAGCATTATGATCGATTTTTAAATGCAGATGCGCATCTACCGGTTTTAGTTTCAGATAGATCACAATTCCCAATAGTGACCCACCACCCGCAATCATCCAGAAAGGGGCATGCCAGCCAAAATGATTGGCTAAATAAAGCCCAATGGGCAAACCCATTACCTGGCTCGCGGCAAAAGACATCTGCACAAAACCCATGACCCTTCCCCTTTTTTCCACTTCAAACAGATCCGTAATAATGGCAAAACTCACAGAACCAATAACGCCACCAAAAATCCCTGTGATGATTCTCGCACCCAACAATAGCTGGTAACTCGGCGCCATCGCACAGAGTACAGTCC
>CAIYKV010000172.1 GCA_903926855.1 uncultured Bacteroidota bacterium
GGAAGAAATTTATTTGATACTTATTGCTTATCCTTTCACTTTCTCCATGTTCCTACGGAACATGAATTCCCTCTTGCGCAAATGGGTATAATGGGTGAGGCTTAATTTATACAGCGCTTAAAGCTACAGCCATTCTAAACACCTAAAATAGGCAAGGAATACCCATTTTCTTCCGAACACCTGTGGTCGCCTGACCAACAACAATCATCACCAGATTACATTACTTTATTCAACCAGTTTTTTGCCCCATATTGAAGTAAAACGTGCTCATTATTCGAATTCTATTGGATTAACAAATTTTATACGCTTACACAGCCTTATTTATTGTAATACATCCATTTTCCACCTTCCTATTAATTTTAAGACTTTATTATATACGCTTCATCCAAAAATGAATTAGTTTAATAGATCAATACCAAAATTCAGCTAATGAGAAACTGCTATATAGCTTTCCTGCTTTGCTTTTCCACCTATCTGCAAGCCCAAACCCCTAATCGGGATATTGCCCCTGAAGATGCCGCTTTCAATGCAAATTATTCAAGCAGAACCACCCCAAAAGTTACCGGGAAACTATTGAATATGACAGCTGAGGAATTGCGAAATATGAGTATAACGTATACCATTGTTACCCCTTTTGCAAAATCCCAGGTTAAAAAAATAACTACTCCTAAACCAGATGGCAGTTTTAGCCTGACACTGGATTACCCGCTTCCCTATCAACAAATCTGGTTTAGCGCGGGCAATTTTTATACTGGTTTATATGCGAATAAAGATTTGTATCTGGAACTGGATATGAAAAAAATCAATGCCGCAAAAGAAGTGAATTTTAACGGGGATGGGGTCAAATACCTTGGGACAGACGGGGCTTTAAATATTTACCTGAATAATTTTGTATTGTATAAGAGATCAGAGCAATTGGAATTATCTTCTAAAATAAGTTCGCTGATTTATTCCTCGCAATTACCTGCTGAAAGTATATTACCCGATTTCAATGCTCTTTTCGATTCACTTAGCAGAATACAAAACAGTTATATCGCAGCTAACCCCTCTCCGTATCAATGGATCTTGGAGAATGAAGGTCGTTCAGACTATTATGGAGATATTATTACAAAGTATGTAGGTAAAATGATGGATGATGCTCTTTGGAAAAAAATAATTCAATTTAAACCCTATTTGGTTTCTAATAGCAGTGCAAATCTTTACCGGAATATCGCTTTCTATATCAAATTCTTTCCCAATACCCGGGTTATGGTCAATTGGAAGGATCTTAGTTCCTTTCCCGATCTGGATCATTCAGAACTTTTGGCAATTGATTCACTGAAAAAAAGTGAATCGATGCAGCCGGTATCTCCCTATACGGCAGAGAATATAAAAAAATGGACAAAGCAATTAAACCCCCGGTTACAAAAGCTAAATTTTGAAAAATCATTGGTTAAAAATATCCGGGTAATAGATAGTTTGTTTTTGCCTGCGAAAGCTGATTATCTAAAGTTTCAATTGGTAGAAAGCACGGATATGAATGAACAAAAATTGGCATTTAAGTCAATCCTGCATAGTATGCATACTCCATGGAGTAAATCCGTTTTAGAAAATGAATATGCACGAACTGTTAATAAAGTAAATGAAATCAATAAAACACTTGCCCAATCCAAAGGGGGCAAACTGAATAATCGTTTTGGAAAATCCCTGGCAGAAACCTCATTTGGTGCCACTCTTTATAAAACATCAGACAGCAAGGCACTTGATTTTATAACAAAATTGAAGCAAAACTTCCCCGGGAAAGCGATCATTATTGACCGTTGGGCTACCTGGTGTGGGCCTTGTCTTAACGAAATGCCCCATAGCAAACAATTAGTAGAAACATCAAAAGACCTGCCGGTAGTATTCGTTTATTTATGTACAATCAATAACTCATCAGAGGAAAAATGGAAATCGAAAGTAGTGGAGATCAAACAACCCGGAATCCACTTTTTAATCAATGAAGAACTGGATGCAGATATTTCCAAATATTTTTCTTTTTCCGGTTATCCTGGCTATGCATTCATTGATAAGACCGGCACTTACAAACCTGGTGCATTTAAATGGATGTCTGAAATAGAAAACAGAGAGTCATTACTCACACTTATCAACAAATAAACCGGATTATTTCTGTGGATGAATCAACAACTGAGCAGTAATCTGTTTACAATAATTTTTAATCACCTGTTTCCAGGAAAGCTTTACTTCGGGTAAAGGCCCGGTAAATTTTTCGCCGCGATGAAGATAATAGCGGGTAAATGTGCTGGAGGTAATTCCCCATTTGGCAATAAAACGACTGTAATTTCGGTCTTTGGAAAGCCTGACGGTAGATTTTGATCCAAAATGATATACACGGCTCTTATTCACGCCTTTGAACAGCCTGATACCTGCCTGCCATAGTTTCATGGAAAAATCGGGGTCAGAATAAAATCCAGGATGAAATTCGGTACTATATCCACCTACCATATCCCAAACTGAGACATGAACAATATTGGGTGGCCAGGTAGCACCCTGCCAATCGTCTTTGGTAAATGATGCATATTCTTCCAAAAGTTTCTGCTCATTAAAATTGGCCAGGGAATTGCCATAATCTCCAAATAGGGTGCAGTTATTTCCGGGGAATGGCTCAATTGCCGTAGCAGAAAGGAAAAAATAAGGGTGACCGATATTTTGCACTTCTTCCAGTAAATGCTTATCCCAATCCGGACAAACATACATATCATCATTCATGTACACGATATAGTTGGTAGCCACCAACCCACGACAAATATTTAATGCATAGCAAACACCGATATTTTCAGCACTAAAGGTGTAATCGAGATCATTTTGTTGGCTTACCCATTCTACAGTTCCGTCGTGTCCCTCATTTATATGCACGATGATCTGGTGATGAAAACTTGAATTTTTGCGAATACTCTCAATACAATTTTTCAGGTAATCCAGATTATTCCAGGAAGGTATCAGTATGGAAAAAACAGCATTGGCAGGAATTGTTTTTGAAGTTTTGGTAATTCTGGCTGTAGAAATCATTCCATGCAGTTTTTGGTTTATCCTAGCGGTTAACTAAAGGATTCTCGATAAGTTTAGTTTTCGATTCTCTTAGATACCAAAAAACGTGCTTATGTTATCAATAAGGTGGAAATGAAATCTGGCTTTTATTGAATTACGATTCTAAACGATTGATTTACATTAAGATATGATGCATCCGTTAGGTGTCTTTATTATGGTTATTAAAACCACCGCCATAGGCGGTGGTCAGGAGTAAATGCGATAGCTAGTATATTTGGGTATGCCAAAGTATCGCAAGCTGTCGCACACATTTTACTACTGCGTCTATCATATAGTGTGGACGCCA
>CAIYKV010000173.1 GCA_903926855.1 uncultured Bacteroidota bacterium
AGCTTATACCTGAAAACCTCTTCATCACTTGAAGCATACAAGTAACCATTTTTGATGGTAATACCCGTTCCTCCATAATTACCAAACCCAATGGTATTATCAACTTTTCCATCCCCATCATTGTCTATCAACCTAAGGGTACCAGCCCCTTTGGATACGCGATTTAATTTGACATAGATATCTCCTTGTGGAGTTACCGCAATGTGACGGGCGGAACCCAACCCCTCAGCTACTTTTAATGCCCCAAAACCGGCAGGTAGTTTCAGACCAGCATTATCAGCATCGGCCACAACTTTTCCGGGAGAAGCTAGTTTTAGCGAATCGGATACACTGGCATTTACAGTTGTAACAAATGAAAACATCATTACAACAGCTCCATAATAAAGTAATTTTTTCATATATATGTCTGGTATTTGGGTCTGAAATTACAACTCAAAACAGATAATTGCCAAGATTGTTTACTGTGCATACCAATCCTGCATGGCATCAACCAAAATCGTATTCTCTTTTTCTGTACCCACGGTAATCCGCAAACAATCCTCGCAAAGGTTTACATTACTCCTGTCTCTCAATACAATACCCTTTGTTAGCAGAAATTCATAAATTTTACGTGCGTCTTTGATCTTTACCAGAATAAAATTGGCCTCTGATGGATATACTTTTTCTACGGTAGGCATGGAAAGAAATACCTCTGTCAATGCCTGGCGCATATCTACCAGTAAATGAATCATGTCATTTACCTGTCCCACTTCTTCTAAAGCCTTTAGAACCAATTCCTGGGTGGCCTGGTTGATATTATAAGGGGGCTTTACTTTATTTAGTATTTCAATAATGGCTTCTGAGGCAAAAGCCATACCCAGCCGCAATCCTGCCAAACCCCAGGCTTTACTCAGAGTCTGCATAACCACCAGATTAGGATACTCAGTTAGCTCCTGTACAAATGATTTTTGCCTGGCAAAATTGATATAAGCTTCATCAACTACAACAATACCTTTAAAATTATTCAGCACCATTTCTATATCCCTTCTGTTAAGCGAATTCCCCGTAGGGTTATTGGGTGAACATAACCAGATCAGTTTGGTATGCTCATCAACCAGGTTCTCCAGATGCACCAGGTCCAGTTGAAAATCATCCAGCAACGGGGCTTTACGAACTTCCACATCATTGATATTGGCACTCACTTCGTACATTCCATAGGTTGGGGGACAAATGATGATATTATCCCGGCCGGGCTCACAAAAGCTACGATAAAGCAGATCAATACATTCATCGCTGCCATTGCCGAGGAAAATATGCTGGCTTCCAATCCCCTTAATCTGTGCCAGCTTTTCTTTTACAGCAAGTTGGTGGGGATCAGGATAACGGTTATACCATTTTAACAGGGGTGATCCAAGGCTGTTTTCATTCGCATCAAGAAACACTTTTGCCTCACCACTATATTCATCTCTTGCAGAAGAATAGGGAGTTAATTTTTTGATATTATTCCGTATCAGTTTTTCTAATTCAAACATGTTGACAAATCATTTTCTGATTATCTCTAATCAATTTATTTTTTTATGGAAGAAAATGCCATACGAATACCTACTGCATTTGCATGAGCCTGAAGTCCTTCCGCTTCTGCCATCAGTAATACAGAGCCTCCTATATTTTGTAATCCTTGCTCCGATAATTTTTGATAAGTTATCTTCTTTACAAAACTATCAACACTTACACCACTATAGGCCCTGGCAAATCCATTCGTAGGTAATGTATGATTGGTGCCACTCGCGTAATCCCCTACACTTTCCGGTGAATAATTTCCCAGAAATACGGAACCTGCATTCGTGATCTTCTCAGCGATGGATTCATTATTTTCACAGGCGATAATCAGGTGCTCTGCTGCATATTCATTCACTAAATCAATTCCTTCTTCTATATCTTTCAATACTATCAGGGTACTGTTTTTTAAAGCTGCCACAGCTATTTCTTTTCTGGGTAAAACGGCAAGCTGCTTTTCTAACTCATTCTGTACTTCATTGATAAGATTTTCAGATATCGATACCAATATAACCTGGCTATCAATACCATGCTCTGCCTGGCTTAACAAATCTGCTGCCACAAATGAAGCATTGGCTGAATCATCGGCCAAAACACATACTTCGCTGGGACCAGCAGGCATATCAATGGCAATTCCTTCCTGCTGAATCAACTGTTTAGCGCATGTGACATATTGATTACCCGGTCCAAAAATTTTATATACCCTGGGTACTGTTTCTGTTCCATAGGCCATAGCAGCAATCGCTTGTACACCGCCTATCTTAAACACTTTTGAAATACCTACCAGACTGGCGGCATAGAGAATGGCAGGATTCAGTTTACCATTTTTATCGGGGGGTGAGCAAAGGATAATTTCTTTGCATCCGGCTATTCTGGCCGGAATACCCAGCATTAAAATTGTTGAGAAAAGAGGTGCTGTACCCCCTGGAATATATAAACCTATTTTTTCTATACCAATACTTTTCCGCCAGCAAAAAACACCAGGCATGGTTTCTGTTATTTCGGGGGGTACCAGTTGTTTTTGGTGGAAGGAATCAATATTGTTTGCTGCGATTTGAATTGCCTTTTTCAATTCGGCAGAAAGCAGGTATGAAGACTCAGTAAATTCTTCCTCGGAAACCAATACATTTTCTATATCTGCTCCATCAAACTGTTGTGTAAATTTTCTGACAGCTATATCTCCATTGCGTTTTACTTCATTCATTACGGATAGTACGGTATCCTGTAACCGGCTAATATCAAATGATGGGCGGCTGATAATTTTTGCCCACTCATTTTTTGATGGATAAGAAATGATATTCATGCTCGAAAAAAATTAGTGTTTATACAATCATCTTTTCAATTGGTACAACCAGGATTCCCTGGGCACCGGCCGCTTTCAACTGTTCAATAATATCCCAGAAATCATTTTCATTGAGTACACTATGTACACTGCTCCAACCTTCTTCTGCCAATGGAAGTACCGTAGGGCTTTTCATACCGGGCAACAATGCAATGATCTCCGACAATTTATTATTGGGGGCGTTTAGCAGGATATATTTATTGTTACGTGCTTTTTTTACAGATTGGATCCTGAATAAAAGCCGGTTTAACAATACTTGTTTTTGAGTAGAAAGATGGTTATTTTTTATCAGTACTGCCTGCGATTGGAGGATGGTTTCTGATTCTTTCAACCCATTCATAAACAAGGTTGAACCACTGCTAACCAAATCGCAAATCGCATCAGCCAAACCGATACCGGGTGCAATTTCAACACTACCACTGATTTCGTGAATTTCGGCAGTTACACCGTTCTTTTTGAGAAAATCAGATAGAATTACCGGATAGCTTGTGGCAATTTTTTTTCCTTCCAGAAAACGGATCCCGGTATACTCATCATTCCTGCCTACTGCCATACTCAACCGGCATTTTCCAAATCCCAATTTTTCTTCTACAGATACTTTTTTCTTTTTCTCATACACTACATTCTCTCCAACAAACCCAATATCTGCCACTGCATCTTCTACATATTGGGGAATATCATCATCCCTTAAAAAATAGACTTCAATAGGAAAATTACTGGCTTCCGCTTTTAGTTTATTAACACCATTACTGATATCTATCCCGCATTCTTTCAATAATTTGATAGAATCGTCATGCAGTCTGCCACTTTTTTGGATAGCCAGTTTCAATTTACTTACCTCTTCGCGGGATACCTCTGGATTCGTGTTTTTCATTTCCGTATTCATACTATTTATTTCTGATTGATCCCTGAACCTCATTACGAATCAGGGAAGGGTTTACAAAGAAAAAGGCTTACCAACCGGTAAGCCTTTTAATGTTTTATTGTGACCAGCACAAAACACCAACAGCCTACCCTTGGGGTAAGAAATGATGGTGGTGTATGTGTGCAAATATTTTCATAATCTGATGCAAAAGTAACTGCATCTGAGAATACCGACAAATTTTTTTCGCTACCGTGATAAATGGGAACCTAAAGAAGGGTTTTCTAAGTATCTTGCTGAGAACAAGTCAATGAATAATGAAACCCATCACTCTTACCATTCTTTCGTTTGTCGCCCTGATTTTCTGTTTTACTGATTTGTATGGGCAATCCCGCAAAAAATTGGTCTGGAGCGATGAATTCAATTATACCGGACTTCCGGATTCAAAAAAATGGGGATACGATACTGGTGGAACCGGTTGGGGTAATGAGGAACTGCAATACTATACATTTCAAGAAGCAAAGAACGCCCGAGTAGAAAATGGACGGCTGATTATTGAAGCCAGGAAAGAAAATATTGGTACGAATCCATATAGTTCTGCAAGACTGGTTACAAAGGGCAAAGGAGATTGGACCTATGGTCATATTGATGTGAGGGCCAAATTACCTAAGGGAAGAGGCACCTGGCCTGCTATCTGGGCCTTGGGTTCTACTATACCGCTTACCTGGCCTGATGATGGGGAAATCGATATTATGGAACATGTAGGGTATGACCAGGGAGTCATTCATGCTTCCATACATTGTAAAAAATATTTTCACAGTATAGGTACCCAGAAAACAGCCATTATCTCTGTTCCGGATTGTAGTGAAGCATTTCATGTGTATTCACTAGACTGGACTCCCGATACAATTACCATGCTGATAGATAAGAAACCTTATTTCAGTTTTCATAATGAGCATACTGGTAAACCCAGCTGGCCGTTTGATGCACCATTTCATTTGTTGCTCAATATCGCCGTTGGCGGAAGCTGGGGAGGGCAAAAAGGGGTAGATGATCTGGTTTTCCCTCAAAGAATGGAAATTGATTATGTAAGGGTATACCAATGATTTCTATTTGAACTGTCTTCAAATTCATGTTTAATCTTATACTACAAAACCACTATTCATGAGAAAAACAAAACAACTGTTAGCGCTAAGTATTAGTCTCACTATTTCCTGCTTCCTGTTTGGTCAGGATGCTGTCAATTATCAGGTTCCGCCTAAAGACATCGCAGACCTGCTATTGGCTAAACCCACTCCTCTTGTGAAAATTGACAGTAAAGCGGAATGGATGTTATTAAGTGAAAGAAATTCTTATCCAACAGTAGAAGAATTGGGGCAGCCGGAAAATAAAATTGCAGGACTTCGCCTGAACCCTAATAATTTTTCACCCAGCAGGCAGTCGTTCATCAACAATTTTACGCTTAAGAATATCAAAACCAATAAAGCTTATTCTGTATCCGGATTACCGGCGAATTTATTAGCCGGTAATGTTAGCTGGAGTCCTTCAGAAAATAAAATCGCTTTTACCAATACCACAGGAACTAAAGTAGATTTATACATAGTAGAACTTGCCACACAAAAAGCTACCAAGATCAATAAACAGGCTTTGAATCTGGTTTTGGGATCTTCCTATATATGGATAGATGATAATACCATTTTGTATAAAGCCACAACCCAGCTTGCGTTGAATGCGCCCAAACGCCCTATTACACCCAAGGGCCCTACCATGCAGCAGAACCTTGGGAAAACCGCGCCAAGTCCAACTTTCCAGGATCTGATCAAATCTCCTTATGATGAACAATTGTTCGAATTTTATGCTACCGCACAATTGGTTCAGAACCGTAATGGAGTTGAAACCAATATTGGAAAACCTGGTTTAATTGGTTCCTTTCTTTTATCGCCCGATAAAAAATATATGCTGGTTCGTACTATCCGGAAACCTTTTTCTTACCTGGTTACCGCAGGTGGCTTTCCCAGTACCATTAGCATCAATGATCTTAACGGAAAAATCGTAAAAGTACTTGCCGAATTACCCTCTACGGAAGGAACACCTTCCGGATATGATAATACGCAAAATGTACCCAGGGGTTTTGACTGGCGTGATGATGAAGCCGCTACCATAACCTGGGCCGTGCCTCTGGATAGTGGACTTATTAAAAAACAAGTCGACTACCATGATGCCATCTATGCATTAAGCGCACCTTTTACAGGTCAGCCAAAAGAACTTTTCAAAACCAAGATGCGGTATGGTGGCACTACATGGGGAGATGCATCACTGGCACTTGTTCAGGAATCTCTTCGATCCAAGCAACTTATTCGGGTAAGCCGGTACAATACTACTTCCAATGCTATGGAATTATTATATGAGCGCAATCAAACCGATGCGTATAATAGTCCCGGAACGCCTGTTAGCACCAAAAACAAATACGGCAGAAGTGTTATACAAACTACGGATAATGGCACCAACATCTTAATGAACAACCCCATTGGTTCTTCACCCAAAGGTGATCTTCCTTTTCTGGCTAAATTTGATTTGAATACAAAAAAGAATCAGATCATCTGGCGTTGTGCTGAGGGCGTATTTGAAGTAGTAGAAGATGTGATTGATGCAGATAAACTGGTCTTACTTACCAGACGCGAATCGCAAAAAGAGGTACCGAATTATTTTATCAAAAACCTGGTATTGAAAATTGCAGACAGGCCGATTACCAGTTTCTCCAACCCCTATCCACAATTAGAGGGGGTTAGTAAAGAAAAGATCAAATATAAACGTGCAGACGGCGTTGATTTAACCGGTGATCTTTATTTACCCAAAGGATATAATAAAGATAAAGACGGACCCTTACCCGTGCTCATATGGGCCTATCCCAGAGAATTTAATTCAGCCGCTGATGCTGCACAGATTCGTGGAAGTAAGGATCGGTTTACTACTATCAGTTGGGCCTCTCCTATCTTTTATGTTACCCAGGGCTATGCTATTCTGGATAATGCAGAAATGCCAATCGTAGCTTCCGGACCCGACAAAAAACCAAATGATGATTTCGTTGCGCAATTGCAATTAAATGCTGAAGCGGCTATTAATAAACTGGCAGATATGGGAGTAGGCGACAGGAATCGGGTGGCAGTGGGTGGACATAGTTATGGAGCATTTATGACTGCGAATCTTTTGGCCCATACCAATTTATTCAAGGCGGGCATTGCCCGTAGTGGTGCCTATAACAGAACCCTGACTCCTTTTGGATTTCAGAACGAAGACAGAACCTATTGGCAGGCACCTCAGTTATATTATGAGATGAGTCCGTTTAGTTATGCAGACAAAATAAAGACTCCCATTCTACTAATTCATGGTGAAGCGGATGACAATACAGGTACTTTTCCGATTAATAGCGAACGTCTTTTTGCAGCCATTAAAGGAAATGGTGGAATAGTCAGGTTTGTATACCTTCCTTACGAAGCGCATAGCTACCGAGGTAAAGAAAATTTATTACATATGCTTTGGGAGCAAAACCAATGGCTGGAAAAATATGTGAAAGGAACTAAATAGTATTTAGGCAACCGGGAGTTTTCCATTTGAAATTTCCGGTTGCTTTTTATTTTTTTGCAGGCTCCACCTGTAATTCTTTCCATGGCGTAGTACCATCTTCTTGTCTGAGAAATACCAGATCTTTTGATTCATGGATGATAATTTCTGCAGTGGTATAAATTTTACAACCTGCCATCAGATGTCCACCAATGGTTTTACCTGTACTGTCAGAAATAGAGATATGTATATGCGATCCATTTACAGATAATGCCCCCACCAGACTAACAATTTCGAAATGTCCTTTATCACTGTATCCCCTTTCCTGGTTCGCAAAGCGGATCGTATATTCAGTTAAACTACCTACACAGGTAGCAATCCAGCCAGCCTGTATATTTTTTGCTTTTACAAAACTATCGATGGATTGTTGCAAATCCTGCCCGGGTTTTAGGCGGAAAGCATGGATGATAGGATGTGTAGTCATAAACGGATTTTGTTTACAGGAAGTAATACAAATCAAACCAAAAAAGACAATCAAACTGAGCTTGTTCATAACCGAAGATAATAAATTGCCTGCGAGCCAGACCTGATTACTTTATTTGCTACTTATTGATTTTTGACTTGTTCATTCTGATCTGCCATCTTATCTTACATTGTATAAATAGTTTTATATGCGATCGATCCTTGTCTTTTGTTTTAGCCTTCTTGCTATCTCTATTTCAGCTCAGAATTTTTATTTATTTGTAGGCACCTACACCAGTGGTGCCAGTAAGGGGATTTATGTGTACAATTTTAATAGCCAAACAGGAGATCTGAAATGGATAAGTAATACAGATAGTTCCGCCAACCCCTCTTTTCTGGCTGTTGCGGCCGATGGAAAACATTTGTATGCCGTCAATGAGGTTAGCAGGCAGCAATCTGGATTCATTGCGTCTTATTCATTTGATAAAAAAACAGGGAAATTGAGTTTTATCAACAAACAATCCAGTGGAAGCGAAAATCCCTGTCATGTATCGATTACAAAAAACGGGAAATGGGTGGTAGTAGCTAACTATACAGGCGGCAGTCTAGCAGCATTTCCCGTAAACCGGGATGGCTCATTAGAGCCATTTTCACAACATATTATTCATACAGGTAAAGGGGTAAATAAAGAAAGACAAGAAAAAGCGCATGTACATTCTGTTTTCTTTTCACCAGATGAAAAATTTCTGTTTAGCCCTGATCTGGGAACAGACAAGGTTAGTATCTACCAATTTACTCCCGGTAAAACAGAGCCATTGGAAGCGGCAGCTACTCCATTTATTAGTACTGAGCCGGGTAGTGGCCCAAGACATCTTGATTTTTCCCCCGATGGCAAATACGTTTACCTGATACAGGAAATGAGCGGTACGGTTAGTGCTTTTAGTTATCAGCATGGCGAAATGAAGCTTTTACAAACCATACCAACACATACTGCAGATTATACAGGACAACCCGGAAGTGCTGATATTCATCTCTCCCCTGATGGAAAATTTTTATACGCATCCAATCGCGGGCAGGAAAATAATATTGCCATTTTTTCTGTGAATACAATTTCCGGAAAACTAAGCCCTGCCGGTTACCAGTCAACCAATGGAGTGCAGCCCAGAAATTTTATCATAGACCCTTCAGGAAGGTATTTGCTGGTAGCTAACCAGAAAACAAGCAATATTGTTGTATTTAAAAGAGATTCAAAAACAGGGCAACTGAC
>CAIYKV010000174.1 GCA_903926855.1 uncultured Bacteroidota bacterium
AGGTTTCTAATCTTTTTAAAATTAGTTGCATAAACAACTTTTAATATTTTTTCCTACATTTGAGAAGCTAAAATCGTTTGTCATGCAGGAAGCATATATCGTAGCTGGTTACCGAACAGCGGTAGGAAAAAGTAAGAAAGGCGGATTCCGGTTTTTTCGACCGGATGATCTTGCAGTGGAAGTAATCAAGGGGCTGATGGCCACAGTTCCGCAATTAGATGCCAGCAGGGTAGATGATGTAATTGTAGGAAATGCCGTTCCCGAAGCGGAGCAGGGCCTACAATTTGGAAGGATGATCTCAGCCCGTGCCCTGGGTATTGGGGTTGCTGGTATAACGATTAACCGTTATTGCGGCAGTGGCTTGGAAAGTATTGCTATGGCAACGGCTAAAATCAGAACGGGCATGGCAGATTGTATTATTGCGGGTGGTACAGAAAGTATGAGTCTTGTGCCAACTGCGGGTTGGAAAACCGTTCCCTCTTATGCGATTGCAAAAGATGAACCCGATTTTTATTTAAGTATGGGATTGACTGCTGAAGCCGTAGCCAAAGAATATAATGTTAGCAGGGAAGACCAGGATGCATTTGCATTTCATTCGCACCGAAAAGCGAATGCGGCTATTCAGAATGGTTATTTTAAAAGCGGTATTTTGCCTATCACGGTAGAGGAAACTTATGTTGACCAAAAAGGGAAAAAAGCCACCCGTTCCTATATAGTAGATACAGATGAAGGCGTTAGGGCAGATACCAGTATTGAAGTGTTGAGTAAACTCAAGCCTGCTTTTGCAGTAGGAGGATCAGTAACTGCAGGTAATTCATCTCAAACAAGTGATGGTGCTGCATTTACGATTGTGATGAGCGAAAGAATGATGCTGGAATTAGGGCTCAAACCTATTGGCCGACTGGTTAACTGTGCATCAGCAGGTGTGCCCCCGCGTATTATGGGTATCGGCCCTATTGCTGCGGTACCGAAAGTGTTGAAGCAGGCGAATATGACATTGAATGAAATCGACCTCATCGAATTAAATGAAGCATTTGCTTCTCAATCACTAACAGTGATCCGCGAATTGGGTCTGAATCCAGATATCGTAAATATTAACGGAGGTGCAATTGCATTGGGTCACCCATTGGGTTGTACCGGGTGCAAATTGACTGTTCAAATTTTAAACGATATGAAACGACTCAAAAAAAAATATGGAATAGTTACTGCCTGTATTGGCGGCGGACAGGGAATAGCAGGGATTATTGAAAACTTTTAAATAATTTTTCAGAAAATTTATCTACATATCTGATCTAAAAAAGCAAAGAAAAATCTTTGCTTTTTTTAGTAACCTAACTGAGGTATTTACCTACAATCGGCACCCTTCTTCCCACACCAAATGCCTTGGGGGATATTCGGATAATGGGACAAAATTGGTTGCGTTTATATTCGTTGGTATTCACCATTTTCAAAGTACGGTCAACCAGTGCAGCATCAAATCCAAGTGCTTTAATCTCATCCGGCCCCATTCTTTTTTCAATATACTGGTAGAGAACCTGATCAAGAACAGCATAGTCAGGCAGGCTATCACTGTCTTTCTGATTAGGTCGCAATTCAGCACTGGGTGCTTTGGTAATAATATTTTCAGGAATGATTTCTTTATTACGGTTAATATACCTGGCCAGCGCATATACCTGTAATTTATAACAGTCACCTAATACCCCTAATCCACCAGCCATATCTCCATACAAAGTACCATAACCGGTAGCCAGTTCACTTTTATTGGATGTGTTCAAAAGAATATACCCGAATTTATTAGCAATAGCCATAAGCAGGTTGCCTCTGCTACGGCTTTGGATATTTTCTTCAGCCAGAGAAAAAGGCAGATCAAGAAAAACGGGTTTCAAGGTTTTCATAAATGAATCAAACACCTCATGGATATGAATAATATCATAGGGATTGTCCAGGTTTTTACTCAATTGTACTGCATCATTTATAGAGTGATCTGTTGAAAAAGGAGAGGGCATTAATATGGCACGTACATTCTCTTTGCCCAGCGCTTCTACTGCAATGGCAAGGGTTACTGCCGAATCAATACCCCCTGATGAGCCCAGTATCGCTTTCGTAAATCCCATTTTACCAAAATAATCACGGATACCCAATAGTAAAGCATCATATACCTGGGCAATATTGAGTTCGGGTTCAAGAGCAAGTGGACTTAATTCTTTATCCGGAACCCGACTGGCTGGTTCGAGAATGGGGGCAACAATAGTTCCATCTTCCAACAGTTCTACACTTTCCAGGGCTTCCTGGAACATGGGTAATGATTTGCACAAATTTGCATATTTGTCAAATATCAGCGAAGCTCCGTCAAACACTACTTCCGTCTGACTTCCAATGGCATTGCAATAAAACATCGGAATTTTATACTTCAATACATTGGCTTTGATCACGGCTTTCCGGTCTTCATCATGCGTGTAATCAAAAGGGGAGGCACTGATATTCAGCATCAGATCTGGTTGCTGCTCCATCAGCTTATCCATGGGACAGATCCGATACAGAGGATTATCGCCCAGGTTCCAGATATCTTCACAAATGGTAATGGCTAATTTTTTTCCTTTAAAGGGCACTACTTTCCATTCAAAAGAGGGTTCGAAATACCGGTATTCATCAAATACATCATAAGTGGGTAATAAGGTTTTGTGTATTTCTGCTTTCACTTCTTTTTCATATAAAAAGAATGCCGCATTAAAAAGATTCTTCCCCTTTTGCAATAGGTTTCGGGCCGGACTACCTATTAATACACCAATCGTATCTGCTTCCTCTTTTATTATTTCAATAGCCGAATAACATTTTGCGATAAAATCACTGAATTCCACAAAATCCCTTGCCGGATAGCCACATACACTCATTTCACTGAACATAATCAGATCACCACCCTGCAACTTGGCTTCCCTGATAGCCTGGATAATCTTTTGGGTATTGCTTTCAAAATTGCCGATATGATAGTTTTGCTGCGCTAAGAATATCTTCATTTAACGAAGTTCAGGAACTTTTGAATAGTTTGTAACCCGAATTAAGGATAAATCCTTCATTTTTTTATGATCTCTGTGATTCCTGAGATACTTTGCCTGAACAATCCATTGTAAGGATAGTTTGAAAATGGGGTTTGTTTAACAGGATATTATGGAAAGAGATTTTTTCCTTTGTAATGATTTTTGATAAACGATTTGTAATAGCAACAATATTCTAAGCATGCTGATTTGTTGTTTCAATACCATCTAAGCGACTTGATTTATATGAAAAGAATTGTATTATTCATAGTTATTCTATCCTTTACCCTCGGTTGTCATAAAGCCAAAAAAACTCCTGATGTATCTGGAATCAAAATATCTCTTGAGGTTGAAAGGTTTGAAAAAGATTTTTTTGCACTGGATACTACCCGATTAAATAGTTCCTTAGATGCACTAAGTAAAAAGCATCCCGGTTTTACGCAGGATTTTTTATTCAATATTCTCGGTACTTCATCCGATAGCGCTATGCAGCAAGTGCCATCTTTTATCCATAGCTATCAAAATCTGGCTTCTGCAGCAATAGAAAAATACAAAGATATCAGCTCAATTACAGAACAGGTAAAACAGGGTTTTCGATTTGTACATTATTATTTCCCCGAATATAAACTGCCCGCAAAACTGGTTACGTTTATCGGTCCTATCAATAGCTATGGAAGTATTTTAACACCCAATGCCATGGCGGTGGGGCTTCAATTATATATGGGAAAAGATTACCCTTTATACCTGAGTCAGGAGGGACAGGAAATGTATCCCCTTTTTATCTCACGTAGATTTGAACCTGCCTATATTGTTGTAAATGGGATTAAAAATATTATTGAAGATATGTACCCCAATAATAGTTTAGGTAAGCCATTGGTAGAACAAATAGTTGAATCAGGGAAAAGAATGTATGTACTCGACCAGTTATTACCCAATCTACCCGATACCATAAAAACAGGCTATACGCTTCAGCAACTGGAAGGCTGTTATGCAAGTGAGAAAAATATCTGGAGCTTTTTTGTTCAGGGAGATCTTTTATTTAATACCGATCCCAATATCACAAGGGATTATTTGAATGATGGTCCGAACACACCCGCATTAGGCGAAGCTTCTCCCGGCAATATTGGACAGTTTGTGGGTATGCAAATTGTTTCTAAATGGATGGAGAATCAGAAAAATATTTCTCTGGAAACACTAATGAAAACGCCAGCTAAGCAGATATTTGAGGAAGCGAAATATAAACCCAGGTAATTGCTTAATTCATTTTGGTAGGAACAATCATATCAAAAGAGGGGATATTGACAGAAAACAATTGTTTGTTGTTTTCATTTTCCATCTGGTAGCTACCGTGCATTCTGCCGATTTCTGTACGAAGATTGCAGCCGCTTACGTATTGGTAATTTTCGCCAGGTTTTAAAACGGGCTGAACGCCTACTACGCCTTCTCCTTCCACTTCCCGATGATCACCATTACTGTCAAAAATAAACCATTGACGACGCAGTAGTTTAATGGTAAAATTGTTATGGTTTTCAATGGTAATCCTGTACGCAAACATAAACTCACTATTCTGCGGGTTGCTGTATTCGGCCTGGTAAAAGGTCTCTACGCTGATTTCAACACCTTCTGAAATTTTGGATACCATTTGATAGGGGGTTACTTGCTTTCAGTAAAAATAAGGAATTGCCGCAAAGAATCCGATTCAAAACTTGATAAACGGTTTCCCGCAGATAAATTGACTACTAATCAGAATCATATGCTATTTAACACGGTCATGTTACCGCATTGCTTAATTTTGCAACACGAAAAAAAGTATTATGACAAAAGTAGCTGTTGCGAAAGGAGACGGAATAGGTCCTGAAATTATGGATGCAGTTTTATCCATTTTCAAAGCCGCCCAGGTTCCGCTCGAATATGAGTTTGTAGATATGGGTAAATGGGTGTTTGATAAAGGATATAGTAATGGCATGACCCCCGAAGCACAGCAAACCATTGAATCCCTGGGCATTCTTTTTAAAGGCCCTATGGAGACCCCAAAAGGGAAAGGGGTAAAAAGTGTAAATGTTACCGCCCGTAAAACCTGGAATACTTACGCAAATAAGCGTACGTTTCAGACTTTACATGGGGTAGATACAGTATTCAGTAAAGCGGGTATCCCAATCGATATTACCATTGTCAGAGAAAATATAGAAGATACTTATGGCGGTATTGAGCATATGCTTACACATGATGTGGCGCTGAGTCGTCGGTTTATTACCCGGCCGGGGAGCTTACAGGTAATCAAGTATGCTTTTGAAATGGCCAAGAAAAAAGGTGCGCGACGAATTACTTGCGGGCATAAGGCCAATATCATGAAACTGACAGACGGACTGTTTCTGGAAGTGTTTAATGAAGTAGCCAAAGAATATCCAGAATTGAAAGCAGATGATGTGATTGTTGATGACCTGTGTATGAAATTGGTAAGCAGACCCGATCTGTTTGATGTGGTCGTATTAACCAATTTGCAGGGCGATATTGTAAGTGATCTTTGTGCCGGATTAGTAGGGGGATTGGGTTTTGCTCCATCAGCCAATATTGGAGATCATATTTCTATTTTTGAAGCGGTACACGGAACGGCTCCGGATATTGCCGGAAAGAATATTGCCAACCCTACTGCATTATTGCTGAGTGGTTTTGGCATGTTGCGGCATCTGGGTCTGATGGAAGCGGCCACTACCCTGGAAAATGCATTATTATTTACATTGGAAAGCGGTGTACATACCGGAGATTTTGGAGATAAGAGTATCCCATCACTCAGCACAACAGAGTTTTCTCAGGCTATTATCCAGAATTTTGGAAAATTGCCGGCACATCAGCCAAAACCTTTTATTGCTAACCAGGCACCTACCCCTACCCATTTTAAATTGGAGAAAAACCCGATGCTGGAAAGCCTTGATTTAAATGAGGTGACCATTGTAGGAGTGGATATGTTTATAGAAAGTAACCTGCAGCCCCAGGTGATTGCAGAGAAATGCCTGCACCATACTGCCGATATTTTTAAACTGGTTACAATCAGTAACCGCGGAACCCAGGTTTGGCCTAAAGGATCATCATTTACCAACCTCGTAAACCAGTATAGTTGCCGTTTTGAGAGTCTGGGTGAGGTTCCGGTAACACAGGTAGATATTCTAGAATTATACAAGCGCCTGGCGCATGATTTTAAGATATGTTCTACTGAGTTGCTGAATATGTGGGGCGATAAAAAGGCCTATAGTCTGGCCCAGGGTCAATAAATATCATTTTTTATGATTTATAGGGATGAAAGGAAGCAAATTCCCTTTCATCCTTTTTTTATTGCCCATTGCCGTGGTTCTCATTTTTAGTGTAATTTCACGGCTCATTTAAAGAGTAATTGAACTATGGCTGAAGTGATCTTAATGCCCCGATTGAGCGACACCATGACAGAAGGTGTAATTGCTGCCTGGCATAAAAAAGTAGGCGATGCAGTAAAGAAGGGTGATTTGTTAGCAGAAATTGAAACGGATAAAGCCACCATGGAGCTGGAAAGTTACCAGGATGGAATATTATTACATATAGGTACCCCAACCGGTGGCAAATTGCAGGTGAATGATTTGCTGGCTATTTTTGGTAAAGCCGGAGAAGATGTTTCAGCACTAATAGCCCAGCATATTTCAGGGGCTCAGGTGGTTGTGGAAGCTGCTCCTGCTGCCAAAACAGAAGCCCCTGCTCCCGCTGCATCTACACCAGCTGCAACTTCTTTAGATGTGTCTGCCATGGAAGAAGTGGTTTTAATGCCAAGGTTAAGTGATACGATGACGGAAGGCGTAATTGCCGGATGGCATAAAAATGTGGGTGACACCGTAAAAAAAGGAGAAGTGCTGGCAGATATCGAAACGGATAAAGCCACAATGGAACTGGAAAGTTATAAGGATGGAATTTTATTATACCAGGGAGCGAAAGCCGGTGAAACCATTCAGGTAAATGACCTGCTTTGCATTATCGGAAAACAGGGATTGGATATTTCTTCAATCGTAGCAGCCGTAAAATCGGGGCCCGCTGCTGCTAAGTCAGCAGAACCTGTTGCATCTGCACCTGAAACAAAAACAGCAACTGCTTCACCCGCTGCTTCAACACCGCCTGCTACAAGTGCTGAAACTGTGGTAAATGAAGGAAGGATATTAGCGTCTCCACTTGCCAAGAAAATTGCTTCTGAAAAAGGAATTGATCTTCGTTATGTAAAAGGCAGTGGTGATAATGGAAGAATTACCAAAACGGATATCGATAATTACCAACCTGCACCCGCAAGTTCTACAGCTCCGGCAGCATCTACTGTAAAAACAGTTGCTCAGGTGGTTCCGGCAGGACAGGAAAGTTTTGATGAAGTTCCTGTTTCACAAATGCGTAAAGTAATTGCACGCAGGTTAAGTGAAAGTTTATTTACCGCACCGCATTTTTATTTAACCATGAGCATTGATATGGATGCAGCTGTTGCAGCCCGCACCAAAATCAATGAAGTAGCTCCGGTAAAGGTCAGCTTTAATGATCTGGTACTTAAGGCAACTGCCATGGCATTAAAACAACATCCTAAAGTAAATAGTAGCTGGTTGGGTGATAAAATTCGCTATAACCATCATGTAAATATTGGTGTAGCAGTAGCTGTGGAAGACGGTTTGCTGGTACCGGTGGTTCGTTTTGCAGATACCAAATCCCTAAGCCAGATTGGTGCTGAGGTAAAAGAATACGCACAAAAAGCTAAAGATAAAAAATTACAGCCCAGTGATTGGGAAGGAAGCACATTCACCATTTCAAATTTGGGAATGTTTGGTATCGACCAGTTTACGGCTATTATTAACCCACCTGATTCCTGTATTCTGGCAGTAGGCGGCATTTCGCAAGTGCCTGTTGTAAAAAATGGACAGGTAGTGCCGGGAAATATCATGAAGCTAACCATGAGTTGCGACCACCGTTCAGTGGATGGTGCTACCGGGGCAGCTTTCCTGCAAACATTGAAAGGCTTGCTGGAAGAGCCTTTGCGGATGTTAGTGTAACTGTAACAAAAAGAGAAACTTTACAATAATAGACAGAGAATGACTCATGAAGTATGGGTGTATTCTCTGTCTTTTTTTAGGGCATACGCAAGCAGTTAGTTCCGGAATATCTGTTTAACAGAATATTTAAGGAAGATTACAGATATTTAAATATGGCTAAACAACTGCTTGCAGGCTTATTTTTCCTCTGCGTTTGGAAAACTCAGGCACAAAATCTGTTGGCCAATGGTAATTTCGAAGACAGGAATATCTGTACGGAATTTCGTTCAGGTTGTGCACCGGAAGCCTGGTTCCGTTTTCCACTTTCTGCTGTTACTGCCAGTATGGGAACAGCAGGCTTTTTCAGGGGCAATCGTTTTGAAAGTATTGTCATCGAGAACCTGCAACATGCGTTTACATCTCGAAGTTTTTTGTACACCCGTATATTATGCCCACTGGATTCAGGTAAAATGTATCGATTCAGGTCTTCTTTCCGGGCTGACTCGAGGTTTGGGTTTGAGCATATAGATATCCTGTTACTACCTTTCGAACCGTATCGCAATAAACAGAAATTAGCACAAGCGAAACAGAAATTTACTATTACTGAGAAGCAAAAATTAAGTAATGGCCAAAATGACTGGGATTGGTCGGCATTTGGTTTTGAGTTTATGGCGACAGGTAAAGAAAGATATCTGGTGATAGGTAATTTCTCAAAAGACCCCCTTCCTGGGAAATACAGATTGGGGCAGGATGTGAATGTGATCTATGATTTAGACGATGTTTCGCTTTCTTCTGTAGAAGATTCTGCCCATGACGGTTGCAAAGAACTTTCTGCAAATGCTGCACTATTATACATTAATAATTCCCGGCACACCGCATTTAATTATCTTGATGAAGAGCCTGAGGTTTCAGATACCCCTGTCAAAGACCCTGTGATTATTATAACAGCTCCCCCACCCACGAAACCCAAACCAGAAATCAATGACACGCTTGTGATACCGGATGTACTTTTTCGGTTTAACAGTAGTGAATTGAATCCGGTGTTTTCCGGTCGACTCGACTCATTGGTCACTCAAATCAAAAGCAGGCATTTTAAAAATATGGAAGTGGTTGGTCATACGGATAGTCTTGGTACCAGCAGTTTCAATCAATCATTATCCATACATCGGGCAGAAACCGTAAAAAAATACCTGATTGCTCAGCTACAGTCATTACCCTCTTCCATTACTACCAAAGGCATGGGTGCCACTATTCCGGTTGCTTCTAACAGAACCGCTGCCGGCAGGCAAAAGAACAGGAGGGTGGAAATCGTTTTGATAAAATAGTTTCAGGCAAAAAATAAGCCTTCCAAAAAAAAGGCTTATTTGAATAGAAATCGTCGGAACTAAAAATCCTCATCGCAACCAATGGGTGCGCCTGGTGGAATTTCTTTGTGTTGGGGTAAAGCAATGTCTTTGGGTTTCGAAATTCTTTCAATCGCATATGCATAATGAGCCTGTAAGGCCGGAGTAGCTTTCATCTGCTCTGCATATTTTTTTAGAGATTGTAACCGGTCAAAGCAAATCGATTTTACAATATAGTTTGAGGCGTCACTTTGACTGAGTCCCAATATCCAGGTAAGTACCATTTGTTGTGTCTGGAGTTGCACTTCCCCCTTCAAACCCTTTTGCAAAGGGGCTTTCCAGGTTTTGGTGATGATGGCATCCAGTACATCATCCCATCCAATGGTATTGGCCTGTGCTTTAAATTGTGCCAGTCGGTTTGCCCTTTCCGGATTAAAGAGAAAAGCCAATTCATAATCAGTCAAAGCTTCGGCAGCAGCTAATGGATCAAAACTCATCCCTGTTCTTTTCTGAAATAATTCACCACCATAATACATTGGCGGACGTGGCGGAATCATTTGCATGATCTTATCTGGCATGGTAAGGATATCAGGTGATAAACAATCGAGTACAGTTTGTAATGCTTTTTCCTGGGTTGCTTTGGGAAGTACCTGTGGGGTTACCTGTTTATCACCCCGAACGCTATAACTATAATTCATACCACCAATCAATTTACAAGCGGCTTCCAATTGATAACGGTGATAATTATAAACCGGAACCAACACTTCTTCTAAAGTAGCCAAGGGACTGTTTACCCGAATGGCCTGTTCTGAGAATTGTGTCATTGCTTTCTGGCGAACCTGAATTACATTTTTCAACTCTTCCACCGCATCTGAACCATTATCCCATAGATGGGCTTTCGGATGCATACCACTCGCGGCGCGTGCATCTGCATCGGCAATAAAGAGTAAACCGTTTTTGGTATTTTCTTCCAGAATACTATTTAAAGCAGTTTCTTCATTAGTGCCCGGTGCGAAATCTGAATAGCCATAAGTGATAGCACGTTTATCCCATGCGCCAATTTCGTTCGTATATACCTGCGAAAAATCGAGTTCTCCTTTTGGGTTGATATATACATAAGGAGGTGGATAATCCATAACAGATGCACGGTTATTAAAGCTGGATGCATAATTATGTTGCAAACCCAATGTATGACCAATTTCATGGGCAGCCAATTGACGCAAACGTTGTAAGGCTGCAGCTTTCATGGTTTCCGGAACAGGTTTGCCTGTTTCATAGGGAGATAATAATCCGGTAAAAATCAGGTAATCCTGACGAACGCGTAAAGATCCTAATGTTACCTGCCCTTTAATGATCTCACCGGTGCGAGGGTCAGTTACAGATGCACCATAACTCCAACCCCTTGTAGATCGATGCACCCAGTTTACCATATTATAACGGATATCCATCGGGTCGGCACTATCAGGCAATACTTTTACAATAAATGCATTTTTAAAACCGGCTGCTTCGTATGCCTGGTTCCACCACCTGGCGCCGTCTAACAATGCAGAACGAATGGGTTCAGGTGTACCATTGTCTAAATAATAAATAATAGGTTTTACCGGCTCACTAACCGCTGCAGAAGGGTCCTTTTTTTGAAGACGATGACGGGCAATAAATTTTTTCTCAATAGGATCTGTGAAGGGACTGCTGTAATCAAAATAGGAAATGCCAAAATATCCGCTGCGGACATCATATCGGCGGGGTTTGTAGGAATCATCCGGAAGTTGCACAAAGGAATGGTGCATCCGAACCGTAATGGCTTCCGGTGATGGAGTAACACTGGTTACAAACCTGCCTGCATCACTACCGCCGGTAAAACTGATGGTAGCTTCAAACTCACTGTTTAAGGGGAAATTACGGGTATTGGGTAAATAGATAGCAGAACGGGGTTCGCTGAAAGAATAGGTGCCCTGGCGCATGGTTTTAATCCGATCGGCAACATTTTCTGCATCTCTAACAAAGAACCCGGTGGCATCTACCAATACTTTATCCCCTTCATCCTCATCCACTACAAAACTGGCAATGGTTGATTGGGCAAAGGATTCTTTTACTGCCCTTTGTTCATTTTTATCATCTGAGCTGGCGCGAAAACTATAATTCGGTTGTACCAGAAACAGTTTTTTGCCCACTTTATTAAAGGCAACCACCCTGCTTCCACCAATTAATCCCCGGTCTAAACCAATATCATTAGAGCCCAGACCTGCAGGTAAACTGTTTACATACAGAAATTCTTTGTCGAATTTATCTACCTGCAGCCATATTTTGCCATTTACGGCATCCCACCAGAAAGTGAAATAGCCATCATAGCGCTTCATGTTTTTCGTTTTCTCGGTAATTTTTGAAGTGGATTGTGCTATGCTAGATAAACTGCAAAAGCAAAATAAAGCGATACATAAATAACGCATAAGAATCGATTTTGGTGAAGGGAAATAGCAGCAGATCTGCTGACACTATAAAGATATCTGAAAACAGGATTCGATTTTTTAAAAAATGATCGAGATGATGCAATCAGGTTCTTTTTTATCATAAAAAAAACTCCTGCTAAGGTGCAAGGCACACAAACAGGAGTTGACTAATATTTCTTAAGTAGAAAAAATTAATTGCTGCTTCCTTCCGTAGGAGCTTCTGGTGTAAACAGGGTGGGTTGTTCAACCACTGTTGCTGGTGCAGGTGCCGGAGTTGGTACAACTGGCGCTGGCACTGGCTTTTTAGCAGCTGGTTTCTTTTTAGGTACTGCTTTTTTCACTATTTTTTTAGGAGCAGGTTTTGCTATTTTTTTAGGTGCTGCTTTTTTCACTG
>CAIYKV010000175.1 GCA_903926855.1 uncultured Bacteroidota bacterium
AACTGTCAAGGATTCCTTGACAGTTGCCTCTCTGTCTAATTCCTTTTCATTAAAAATATTCTTTATATGGAGGCTCATATTCTGCTTTGTTTGCTGAAACAACTGCTGCATTTGGCTTTGGGTTAACCACACAGTTTCGTCTTCCAGTTTAACATCAATAGAGGTTTGTCCATCCGGGGCCTGGTATATAATGATTTCGCCTGTTTGCATATAATCAGCTTTAATGGTAGCGTTATTATTGAACTGGTGTAATTTCCCTGGCAGTTGCAGTGCAAAAATAGAGGCTAATTATTCACTTTATTTCAAGTATTTTTAAGCTCGATTCAAGTCGCAAAGAGGCACGAACCCAGGGGTTTACTACGTTTTAGGGTATTGTATTAAGTAATTGATTATCAATGGTGTTAGTGCTCCCGCCTGGGGCACTGGTAAATAAAAAACCTTGAAAATATTTTTTCAAGGTTTTTTATTTAACTACCTATTATTTTTTTACTATCAGAATTTTTAAATCAAGTAAAATGAATTTTAAAAAATCATCTTACTCACGACAACAAATTCTGCCTAGCCAAAAACTCCAGCTTTTTATTCGCATCCAATAATTTCTCTGTCAATTCTTTATTTTTCCTGCGAAGATCAACTACCTCAAATGCCTTGTAAATAAAATTCTTAATATCTTCTTCGTTCCAGGGTTTTGACAGGTATTTATAAACCTGGCCTACATTAATGGCATCAATTACGGCATTGATATCTGTATATCCCGTTATCAATATTCGGATAGGGTCGGGGTGGGTTTCTAAAATGGATTGAAAGAATTCAATACCGGTTGTTTTGGGCATTCTCTGATCGCTGAGTATTACATGTATATCTTCTTTCTCTAATATTATCTTCCCCTCAGCCGCCGATTCAGCAGTAAATACTGTAAAAATCCGCCTGAAAGAAGCTTTGAATGAATTGATATTATTGATTTCATCATCAATGTATAACACATTGATTTTTTTGTCGTCCATGGTCATCAGGCTTAAAAAATGGAAATATTTTTGAATTAAATTTAAAGAAAACAATAAGTTACTACAATAATAGTAGAAAAAATGGCTGAATTTTGTAATTTTTTTTTATATTAGAATTATATCCTGACTGATGAACCAAAACGCCCTCTTGGATCAAGAAATACGGATCAGGGTTTTCAGAGCTACTGACGACCCCGATAACTGCCTCAAATTTATTGAAGGGCATCGAAGAGTTTTATCCATTTATGGAATCGAAAATATTACCACCAACACAGATGACTGGATGTTTCGCCGTTCTATTTTCGTAATAGTTGTAGAAACCATGGATGGGAAAAAATTATACGGTGGTGCCAGAATCCAGATTTCTGATGGAATACATCCCCTGCCCATAGAGGAAGCTACCGGGAAAATGGACCCTAAAATTTATGAAATTGTCCGTGGCCGTGCCCGAAACGGTGCCGCCGAATTATCTGGCTTATGGAATTCAAAAGAAGTGGCCGGTTTTGGAATTGGAAGTCTTTTCCCCTCTAGGGTGGCTGTTGCATTGGCTACACAAATTGGCATAAATACATTTTTTACACTTTGTTCTCCTACTACTGTCCGATTTAAAGACTGGATGGGAGGAAAGATATTAACCGAAGTAGGGAATAACGGAACTTTCTATTATCCCAAAATCGATTTACTGGCAACGGCATTGTATTCTGAAGATATTGTTGAATTGCCCATCACCCATCCCAGGGAAAAAGAAAAAATAATGTATCTCCGCCAGTATCCGGAACATACTGCAAAGGAGAAATCACCTTTTAAAAATCATTATGTACATATTCACTATTCTTTGTTATTAAAGAATGTTGATCCGAATGAGTTTCATATCGAATACGAGCCTTTTTCTCATGTGGATCAAAAAATAGCCATATGAAAAAAATAATCCTGGCTTCCATTAGTAATATATTAATGATCGTTTTACCCCTAATGGGAAAACCGTCACTGATACTTAATGGCAAAATACTATTTCTGATTGCCGGGTCTGTTTGCATGTGGCTTACCCAACCACCTGTTTCTGTAAAAGAAACCAGCGACCAGAAAAACTCGGATCGCTTTTCAGTGGTATTAATCCTGTTCATGTCGCTGGTAAGTGTGGTAGTGCCTGTTATTGACTGGGCCTATTTTTCGGATACCCAATCCGATTTCACTGTATTTACTATCCTGGGTGGCGTAATGATGATTACCGGCATTGCCTTCAGAGCCTGGGCTGTTCAGGTATTGGGAAAGTATTTTACAGCAACCGTTCAGATCAAAGACGATCATCGGTTAATCACCAATGGGCCATATCATATTGTAAGGCATCCAAGTTATGCAGGTGCATTTATCGCCATTATAGCAGGGGGAGTGATCCTGCAAAGCCTGGCAGGCTTTCTCATCTCCTGTATGGCTATGATGATTGCTTATTATGTAAGGATCAATATCGAAGAAACGGAATTGCTGAATCGTTTTGGTAATGATTATACAGCTTACCGGAAGAAAACTAAAATGATTATCCCATATGTTTTTTAAAAAACAAAACATAGTACAGGAATGGCAGGAAAAAGGCACCCCAAATCCTAAAAAAATCTTTACCATATTTTTATCTGCAATAGCACTATTTCTTTTAGTGAACAATACAGCTATTGCACAAGTAGTGAATATTACCAATGAGACTCCTTCTTATTTACTTTCTAAAGGAATGGAAGAATTTGTAGATATAAAGGGGGAAACCCCAGTGGAGGAAGTGTTGCGGGACAATCGGTTTATAAAAACAAATGGAAATATTCCCATTTTTTCAAATAAAGTCAAAAGCGTTTGGTTCCGATTTTCAGTTCAAAATAGTTCCTCGTCACCAGTTTTATATCTGAACATTACTTACACCAATCTTTCCAAATTAAGTTTGTACAAAATAACCCATCATCAGGCTACCCTGATTGGAGAGCAGGGAAACTCGATAGCAAATACAACAGAACATTACAGGTCTCCCAATATTGTATTCAACCTCAATACCTCCGATAACCAGGTTCAGGAATATGTATTGCATGTATATAGTGAACACCCGATTATCATTCCTGCAGAAATCAGTACCGCCGATGCACTCAATCAATCCAGCAACCTGCAAAGTGTTGTAACAGCAGTATACATGGGTGTATTGATGGTGATGTTTTTGTACAACCTGTTTTTGTTTTTTGCCACAAAGGATAATAACTATTTCTATTATATCGTTTATATCTTCTTCCTTTGTATTGCACAAACAACCCTGGCTGGTTACGAGTACAAATATCTATGGACTGGGTTCCCAGGACTGAATAGGTATTCGGTTGTATTTACCTCTTCTTTTTCTGCCATATCCGGGTTGGTGTTTAGCATGCATTTTTTGAGGACTTCATTATATGCGCAAAAAATTCATTTATGGCTCCGATGTCTGGTGGGTATTTATATTATCGGTCTGGTTTGCTCCTTATTTTTTGATATCAGTATCTGTTACCAGATATTGAACTATAATGGTTTGTTGGGGGTATTTTCTGTTCTTTTTGCCAGCTTCTATATTGCAAAAAAGAATTTCAAGCCAGCTTATTTTTACCTGACAGCCTGGTTGTTTTTTCTGGTATCATTTATTATTCTGATCCTCAGAAATCTGGCCATTCTGCCGTACAATAATTTTACAACCTATACAATTTATGTAGGTTCCTCTTTAGAGGTTGCTTTATTGTCGATTGCCCTGGCAGATAAAATCAATGCGCTCAGAAAGGAAAAAGATGAATCACAGGCTGAAAGTCTCAAGGCATCTCTATTGAATGAGAAATTGGTTAGAGATCAGAACCTGATGCTGGAGAAAAAGGTTACTGAGCGGACAGAGGAGTTATTGTTTTCAAATAAAAACCTGAGTGTGGCATTACAGAACCTGAAAGACGCACAGACGCAACTGGTAGAAGCTGAAAAAATGGCTTCTTTAGGACAACTTACCGCGGGTATTGCACATGAAATCAATAACCCCATCAATTTTGTAAAATCAAATATTGGGCCACTTCAATTAGACATCAATGACTTGATCTCGATTATTGATGAGTATGATTCTTTACATACTGCTCATCAAACCGAAATACCAGGAAAACTGGCAGTAATAGAAAAGAATATTAAAAATTTAGACCTGGACTATGTGAAAACCGAGATTGAGAATCTGGTAAAAGGAATACGCGAGGGAGCTGAGCGAACAGCTGAAATTGTAACCGGGCTTCGCACATTCAGCAGACTCGATGAGGGGGAAATTAAGATTGTAAACCTATATGACGGACTTGATTCTACATTAGTACTATTACGCAATATGCTTCCTGCAAATATTAAAGTGGAAAAAGATTGTAAGGCTGATGGAAATATTGAGTGTTATCCTGGTAAATTAAACCAGGTTTTTATGAATATTCTGAGTAATGCCATTCAGGCAATCAAACAAAAAGAGCAGCAGTCTGAAAATGAATTCATCCGGATTTCAACCCAAGACCTTGGTAATCAAATAGTCATTCGCATTCAAGACTCAGGGCCGGGGATGAACGAAGAAGTGAAAAGAAAAATATTTGACCCTTTTTTTACTACCAAAGGAGTTGGGGAAGGAACAGGACTGGGGCTTTCCATCGTATATAAAATCATTCAAATGCATTATGGAAAGATTGAAGTTTCCTCTACAGTTGGAAAAGGTGCAGAATTTGTAATAACTTTAAATCATACTTTGCCCAAACCCATTGCACTGACTTAATTCTATCAACATGCTTAACCCCCATGAATCTAAGGTAAAAGTCTTGTATGTTGATGATGAGTCAAACAACCTGCTATCGTTTCAGGCGGGGTTCAGGAGAGATTATGATATTTATACTGCAAGTAGTGTTGCAGAAGGCCTGCATATCCTGAATGAAAATGAGATTCATATTATTATAGCCGACCAGCGTATGCCCGTTGCAACGGGGGTTGAGTTTTTTAATATTGTTACCAGATCTCACCCGGATCCCATTCGTATTTTATTGACCGGTTATTCAGATATTGAAGCAGTGGTAGATGCTATTAATAAGGGTGAAATATACCGATATATTAAAAAACCCTGGGATGAAGTTGAATTAAGAACTACAATAGCGAATGCATATGAAGTATATAGTATGCGAAAACAGCTCAAAAATAAAGTGAATGAATTACAAAGAGCGAATGATGAGCTCAACCGGTTTGTTTACAGTACTTCACATGATCTAAGATCGCCTCTTGCCAATATTTTAGGGATTATTAACCTTGCTAAGCTGCAAAAACTGGAAGATGATTCTACCAATTATTTTCAGATGATTGAGAGCTGTGTAAATAAAATGGATATTTTTATTCATAAGATCATTGAATATTATAAGGGGATCAGGCTCGATGATGTAAATGAGCTGCTAGACTTTCATACTTTGTTTGCAGATAGTATTGAGATGTGTAATATGCAAAACCCGCAAATCGTTTTTGAAGTAGCTGTCGATCAACCTGTCCCTTTTTACTGCGATGGATTTCGATTAGCTTTAATATTGAATAACCTGGTGTCTAATGCTGTAAAATACCAACGCGAAGAAGAGAAGAATCCGAAAGTATCGCTGAGTGTTCAGGTTTCAGAAGAAGAAGCGATTATTCATATCCAGGACAATGGTGTGGGCATTATTGAGGATCATCTGAACAAGATATTCCAGATATTTTTCCGCAGTACAGATTTCAAAAATGGATTGGGAATCGGACTCTATATTGTTAAAGAAGCTCTGACAAGGATTGGAGGTGATATTTCTGTGAAATCAACATTTGGAAAAGGTACTGAGTTTACCTTGGTGGTGCCGAATCAGCATCCTGCTTAGTAAAAGCCTTCTTTATTCATAGTTATAAACCATTTTACCAACTAATTTCCTTTCCTTATCAAAAGCTGATTCTTCCTGTTTTAATCCCTGTTCAGTATAGCGATATTTCCAAATCAGATAACTGGCACTGCTTAATGAGAATTGGGTTAACTGGCTAACTCTGCCTAGATCATCATACTCATATTGATAATCCGGGAGGAATTTTTTTAACCGGGCATTGAATCTGACAATATCCGTTAATTGTTTCTTTGCATCATAATAGTAATAATAGGTTTCAATGCCCCGGTTCTTTCTTTTCCAGCGTTCTTCTACTACTAATCCTTGGTCATCCCGTATACATTCAATCAGAGTGGTATCTGATTTGTTTTTGACTTTACTCATGGAAACAGGCTGCCCCGATTCGTTATACAACCATTCATGCACTTCAGTATTGGTAGATTTCATGGCGGTATCTGTGGTAGTAAACACAATTCGCTGTACAGCTCCTTTATCCGTATAGGTATACTCTGTTTTGGTATCTATTCCATTCGTATAGGAATGTGATCTTTTTAGCTTCCCAAATTCATATTGGGTGGTACTGGTTTCTTTTTTACCACCGGTAGTGGTAGCGGTTAATACAATCTTTTTCCCATCCAGACTGATATCCTGTTCCAGTAAAAATCCTTCGGTAATGCTATTGTCCGGTTCGTAACTGGTAGCTTTTACGATCTTAACTTTCTGCCCCCTTAATAACTTGTATTGTTCATTTGCCTGCTGGGTAGCTACCAGGTCATTAAAATAATACTGACTAAAAAGGTTGGTCAGCAGCATACTTAGGCAAAGGGTCAGTAACCATTTCATCCGGATCCGAATTTTCACCAAATGTACAGGTACAATTTTCAACATTCCAAAAACATAATTTATATTACCCTTGTCACATTCGTTTAGTTATGTATTTTTAGTCAAACGTTAACAAGTGTCTCATCTGAAAGAAAGAAAAGAAAAAGACTGTCTAAACTGCGGAGCCATTGTAGAAGGCAGGTTTTGCCAGGTATGTGGTCAGGAAAATATAGAGCCAAAAGAGAGTTTTTGGCATCTGGTAACCCATTTTATGTATGATGTTACCCATTTTGATGGCAAATTTTTCAGCACCCTCAAATACCTGCTTTTCAAACCTGGTTACTTATCTCATGAATACCTAAGGGGCAGAAGGGCCTCTTACCTGCATCCGATAAAGATGTATGTTTTTACTTCTGCTTTCTTTTTTCTGTGCTTTTTTAGCCTTCAAAAAAATGAAGATACAGTAGACAATGCCAAAGGACATGCTACAGTTGCCAGTGTGATCAAGAAATTGGAGGATAAAAAAGAAACGCTAAAGGAAAACCTGGAAGATTCCATGCCGGTCCTTGCGAGGAGTTTGATTCTTAAACAAATTGCGCAATATGACAGCAATATCGCCTTGATCAAACGGGATTCTACTACAAAAGATTCTATAAGACTGTATACCAATAGCGCCATAAAAATAAATGCAAGTCCCGGCATTAATGAAATTACCTATAAAACTATCGGGGAATACGATTCGGCGCAAAACAAGCTGCCGGTTTCGAAAAGAGATAATTTCCTGAAACGAAAACTTGCCAGACAAAATATTCACCTTCGACAAAAATACCATGGTGATAACAAGGCCATTATTAAAGCAATCTTCGAAAAGTTTCTGCACATGCTGCCACAGACACTGTTTGTGTCGCTACCACTATTTGCTTTCATTCTGCAACTTTTATATATCAGGAGAAAGAAGTTTTATTATGTAAATCATGTAGTACATACAATTCATTTGTATTGTGCCACATTTATCATCATTTTAATTTCGCTTTTAACGGGACTTATATTTGACCAGGTTCATGTTGAGGAGCCAGGATGGGTGTCGGGTATTTTTGTACTGCTTATTTTCTTCTATTTGTACAAAACACTTCGAAATTTTTATGAACAAAGCCGGGGTAAAACCATTGCAAAATTCCTGCTGCTTCTGTTTATCAGCTTATTTGTAATGATATTCCTGTTTAGTTTATTCTTCTTTTTCTCTGCTATGTCTATTTAAAAATATTATGGAAAAACAATCAGAAAGCTTTTTACGCTTGGTTACTATTATGGATGAGTTAAGAGAAAAATGCCCTTGGGATAAAAAGCAAACCATTCATACCCTTCGCCCGCTTACGTTGGAAGAAACCTATGAATTAACGGATGCGATTACAGATAATGACTGGAAAGGCATTAAAGAGGAATTGGGCGATTTGTTACTGCATATCCTGTTTTATACCAAAATCGGTACGGAACAGAACCAGTTTACACTGGACGAAATGATCAATGGCATCTGCGAAAAACTCATTTTCAGGCACCCGCATATATATGGTGATGTAAAAGTAAATTCCGAAGAAGACGTCAAACAAAATTGGGAAAAATTGAAAATGAAAGAGGGGAAAAAATCAGTTCTCAGTGGGGTGCCCCCATCCTTACCTGCTATGGTAAAAGCTACCCGTATCCAGGAAAAAGCCAAACAGGTAGGTTTTGAATGGGATAATAAAGAAGATGTCTGGAAAAAAGTGGAAGAGGAGATAGGAGAACTTCAGGAAGCCATTGGTTTGAAGGAAACTGATAAAATTGAAGAAGAATTTGGCGATGTTTTGTTTAGCCTGGTAAATTATGCACGGTTTTTGCAGGTAGATGCAGAAGGTGTATTGGAGAAGACCAATAAAAAGTTTATTTCCCGCTTTCAACAGATGGAATCGATCGCTTTGACTAAGGGTAAAAACCTGGCTGATCTTACGCTTGGCGAAATGGATGCTATCTGGAATGAAGTTAAAAAGCAAACCCAAGCTACTTGATCAACTTAGTAAAAAAAGCAAGTTATAAACACGGTTACCTGTTAATTACAGCCGCTTGGCTGTATACCCTCTCATTTATTTTCATTAATTATTGGAGTTATCACGCATCTCCCCAAAAAGTAAAAGCCAATCTGGAAGAAAGGCTGGAACAGCGGGAAAACCACTTTGCGGATGTGCTGGCTGATACGGCAACCCTTTTAAAACTGGCCAATGATTCTGCGTCCACAACTGGGCCGGCAATGGATGATATCGGCCTTTTTATTTTTCGGAAAACCGGCACGGGCAAATCCCCTTCAAAATTATTGTATTGGAATACCAATCGGATATATGTTAACCCTGAAGATCTTTTTCGGAAACAGGGTAACTACTTTATCAATAATCGTAACGGTGATTTTGAGTTCATCAAGCGGAAGGTTTTTTTAAAGGGGGATGCGTTTACGGTCATTGCCATGATTCCTATCCGCTGGTCATTTTTTATTGAGAATAAATACCTGCATTCCGACTTTGCAGGTTTTAAAGGACTGGAGGAGCAATATGAAATCAGCAAAGAGCCGGATGCTTTACCGGTTTTGGGTAATGGGGGGCAGGCGCTCTTTAGCATAAAATTAAAAACAGGCAAATCCTTTATTGCCTACGATACGGCAACCATTATTTTCAGGCTGCTGGCAATTCTCTGCTTATTGATTTTCCTGAATGCATTAGCCCTGGAATTGGTTTTGTATGATACCTTTCGAAATGGTTTCCTGTTTTTAACCGGCAGCGTTATATTTCTAAGGCTGATTACCTATTATTTTCCCTTCCCATTCGATTTTACCAAACTTCCCCTGTTCGACCCTTCTATCTATGCATCAAATTTTCTGCATCCATCCTTGGGTGATCTTTTTGTAAATGCTGTTTTATTATTTTGGTTAGTTAGCTTTTATAAGAATCATACAGATTATCGCCCATGGTTTGGAAAAAAGATGCCAAAAACAGTCAGTCAAATTGTGAGCATGGTTGCGTTGACCATGATTTGCTTTTTCCTGGCAGGTGTTATTATCAGTCTGGTTAGAGATGCGCAGATTTCTTTTGATGTAACCAATTTTTTCAGCCTGAGTATTTATAGCTTCCTGAGTTTTATCCTGCTTTGTTTTCTGGTGCTTTCCTTTTTTTATTTTTCGCAATTATTCCTCAAACCGGTTATACAATATGCATTTCCATCTTATTTGCAGTTGGTATTCCTTGCGGTAAGTGGTTTTTTATATATGGTGCTGTTTGTTTCAACAGACCAGTACCCGGTTTACCTGGGGGTTTTATTTTGGCTGATACTCTATGTACTAATGATGCAATGGCGAAAGTCAGAGATTGAAAAATCATTACTAAGCTCATCCTTTTTCATTTTCTGGGTCATGTTCTTTGCCCTGTCAATTGCTTCTGTGGTAATTTTTGAAAACCGACAGGTTGAATTTGAACAGCGTAAACGGATTGCTGAAAAACTGGCTTTACAAACAGATCCTTCGGGAGAAAGCCTTTTAAATATTGCTGCTACCAATTTCGATGACCGTTTCCTGTCAGATAATTTCGCGCGGTTTGAGAAAAGCGAGTTCAGCAATAAATTCATTAAAGATAGCCTGATCAGCCAGAATTTTTCCGGCTATCTTAATAAATATGATACCCGTATTTATACATTCGATAGTCTCTACCATCCGCTTTTTAATGAAGATTCTACCGGGTATGCAGCTATCAAAACCATCTTGCTTGCCCAGGCAAAACCAACAGAAGTGCCGGATTTGTTTAGCTATGAGAATACGACAGAAGGATTTAGTTATTTATACCAGAAAGAAATCAGAAAGAATAATCGAATTGAGGGGTACCTGTTTGTAATCATCAAATCAAAAAGGTATAAAAGTGAAGCCTTGTACCCTGAGTTATTTAACCAGGTACAGGATATTGCTTCTGATCTGAATACCAACTATGCGTATGCGGTGTATAACAAAGGGCGGCTTATCAATCATTTCAACACATATAATTTCCCTTCCCAGCTTCCTTATAATCAGGTGCCTGAATTTGCATTTTCTCATCGCGTAGTGGGTGACTATAGTGAGCTATGGTTTAATAGTGGGGGCAATAAAGCGGTATTGGTAGTAAGAAAGAATACCTGGCTGATAGAGTCCGTTACCTTATTTGCCTATCTTTTCTGTTCCTTTCTATGCATTCTGCTGCTGTTTCATCTGGGAGGTTATGTAGTAAGATCTCATTTTCAATGGAAGGTGCTTGCCAAAACCTTCCGGTTGAATATACGCTCTCAGATACAGGCAACTATTATCTTTTTGAGTGTCTTTTCATTTATTGTGATTGGTATGGCCACGATTTCTTTTTTTATTCTCCGGTTTCACCAGAATAATGAAGAACGACTCACGAAATCCATACAGGTAATGGCGAATGAGGTAAATAATAAGATGAACTCCTTATTAGCTTTTGATGATGTACCGGATAATGCAGGCGTAAGAACCCGATTGGAAAGAAGCATTGCCGATATTTCAGACCTGCATAATGTAGATATCAATTATTATAACCTGGATGGGACGCTCCTGATTTCTACACAACCCTATATCTACAATAAGTTCCTGTTAAGTGATAAAATGGAACCCTTTGCCTTTCAGCAATTAGGGAAAGCGCATAGCATACGGTTTCTTCAATCAGAAAAGATCGGAAGCTTTGAATACCTGAGCATTTATGTTCCTCTTACAGATGATAATGGCAATAATTATGCGTATCTGAATATCCCATATCTCAATTCCCAGAATGAATTGAACCAGGAAATTTCCGGGTTCCTGGCTACGCTCATCAACCTGAATGCATTTATTTTTCTGATAGCTGGTGCTATTGCATTCTTTCTGACCAATCGGATTACGGCTTCCTTCCGGTTGATTGGCGAAAAAATGCAGGAGATGAACCTTGGACGTATCAATGAAGAAATCAAATGGAAACGGAATGATGAGATTGGGATGCTGGTAACCGAATATAATAAGATGGTAAAAAAGCTTGACCAAAGTGCGCAGGCACTCGCCAAGAGTGAAAGGGAAGGAGCCTGGCGGGAAATGGCAAGACAGGTAGCACATGAGATCAAGAATCCGCTTACTCCTATGAAGCTGAGCATTCAATACCTGCAGAAAGCAATTCAGAATGGGGCCCCCAACGTAAAGGAGCTTTCTGAAAACATGGCCAATACCCTGATTGAGCAGATTGACCAACTGGCGAAAATAGCGGGCGATTTTTCCCAGTTTGCCAATATCGGTAACGCACGGATAGAAAAATTTGATGTAACAGAAGTACTTGCCTCTATCGTAAACCTGTATGGAACCAATCCGCGTATTCAGATTGAATGGAAAAAAGAAGAGGGTGCTTACATGATTAAATCAGACAGGGTTCAGATGAGTCGCCTATTTACCAATATACTACTCAATGCCATGGAAGCAGGACAGGATAATAACCAGATTGTGTGTATTCAGATCAATCAGCAATGGGTAAATGGGAAAATCCTGATTTCTGTCAAAGACGAGTCCGGTGGGATCCCCACTTCCTTACAAACCCGCATTTTTACACCTAATTTCACTACAAAATCTTCCGGTACCGGTCTGGGTCTGGCTATCTGTAAAGGCATCGTGGAGCAGGCAAACGGAGAAATATGGTTTGAAACAGCGGAAGGAGTTGGAACCACATTTTTTATCAGTCTTCCGCTTGCCTAGCTCTTAGAGCCTAAGACTACAGATTCAGTCGATCAATTTTATGAGGGCCTTTTTATCTTTTGTTTTTCAATAAACAATTTGAAATCGGTTAATGAATGGCTACTCAGGTTCTGTTCTTTGCGTAGGCCGGCTTTTTGTGCTACCAGAACACCATACCTACAGTCATCATATCCATCTATGGTATGCGCATCAGGATCTATGGAAATAAGAACATTCTTTTCCAGTGCGTATTCAATCCATCTCCAGTCCATATCCAGTCTTCTCGGGTGGGCATTCAATTCAATAACCACCTGGTTGGCCCCACAGGCTTCGATAATGGCTCGGTGGTTTACCGGGTATCCGTTACGACTGAGCAATAAACGACCTGTCATATGTCCGAGAATGCTGGTAAACGGGTTCTCAATGGCTCTCATTAACCGCATCATAGCTTTTTCCTCTGTCATCTTTAGATTGGAGTGAACGGAAGCAATCACCAGGTCAAAGCTATTCAATACGGGATCGGGGTAATCTAGGCTTCCATCATTCAGGATATCACTCTCGATGCTTTTGAAAATGGTAAAGGGAGCCAGTTTTTGATTCAACTCTTCAATCTGGCGGTGTTGGGCATAGATTCTCTCTTCACTTAAGCCATTTGCATAAAAAGCAGATTTTGAGTGATCACTGATCACCAAATACTCCAACCCTTTTTCAATAGCTGCAGTAGCCATCTGTTCCAGTGTATTGCCGCCATCGCTCCAGTTACTATGACTATGAATGATACCCGATATATTTTCCGGAATGATAACCTGGGGCAACTCTTTTTCTTTCGCCAAAGAAATGATAGCAGGATATTCTCTTCGATAAGCAGGGATGGGGTGAATATTTGCAACTTCAAAAATGGCTTCCTCAGATGCACAATGTGCATAAACATTCCGATCTATATTTTTTATCCACTCTGCTAAAAATGCTTCACTACAACTTGTTTCAAACAATGTTGCATAGAAATTATCAATGCTGCATCCATAAAAACCGAGTGTAATATTTTCTTTGCCTTTACATGAAAAATATTCATCTGTATCAGTATCAATCAGGTAGTCATGTGCAATAAAAAATTCTTTTAATGAAGAAAGAGGAGTAGTGGTAACCCATGATAAAATAGTGATGATTTCTGCCTGTCTTCTGAATTCCCCGGTAAGAAAAAAAATTTCCGTAGAAAAGGTTTTTTTCAGCTTTTCGTCGATTAATCCGGCAAAAACTTCCATTTGCTGGTAAAGGTAGCTTCCGAGTGATCCCATGTAAAATTCAATAGATTCTTTAATATTCTGTTGCGATTTTTCTCCAAAGCCTTTGTAAAGTGTTAGTCTATTTTCATTACATGCATATAATAATTCACCCAAAGATTCTATCTCCAATTCTTTCCAAATCGTTGCAATTTTTTTTGGACCAATTCCTTTTATGCGTAGCATTTCAAGAATGCCCTCTGGTGTTTTTTGCAGGTACTCCTGCAGCAGACTCAACTGTCCGGTTTCTATTTGCTCTACAATTTTTTTCCCGATAGCATCACCAATTCCTCTGATGGAAAATATTTTATCCTGAGTCAGATCCGCAAGGGGAGTCGTTAGCTTATCTATCGTGAAAGCCGCGCTGGCATAGGATTTGGCCTTGAAACTATTATCGCCATGTATATCCATCAATTTGGAAAGCAGCGAAAAGTTTTCGGAAATCATATCATTATCCATAGGGGTAAATTATATGGGTGAAGGTAGAAAATAAAAAAGTCCCGCGAGATTCGCGGGACTTAAATCTATTTCTGCTTTAGAAATAAGAAGACTATTTCTTCTTAGCGGCTTTCTTAGGAGCGGCTTTTTTTGCAGCTTTTTTAGGAGCAGCTTTCTTTGCAGCTTTTTTAGGAGCAGCTTTCTTTGCAGCTTTTTTAGGAGCAGCTTTTTTTGCAGCTTTTTTAGGAGCAGCTTTCTTTGCGGCTTTCTTTGCAGTTGCCATGTTTTTTAAGATTTAATGGTTAGTTAATACATTAAAAGTAAAAACATATTTGGAACTACAAAAATTTTTTTTTAGGCCAGCACTTCAACGGGCTTCACAGACACCGTTGTTTTGTCATTTCTACCCTTCTTAAATTCTACCAAACCATCGGTTAAAGCGAATAAAGTAAAGTCAGAACCAACACCAACATTTTTACCAGGATGGTAAACAGTACCTCTCTGACGAATGATGATATTACCTGCAAGAGCGGGTTGACCACCATATATTTTTACACCTAAACGTTTGCTTTGTGAATCGCGGCCGTTCTTTACACTGCCTTCACCTTTTTTGTGTGCCATAATTATTTCATTTTAAAAACTAAAAACTACCAATCAATTTTAACAGACACTTACTTATAAGATATCTGCTAGTTTCAAAAACACGAATTAAGCAATGCTTTCGATCTTGATTCGGGTATAATGGGTTCTGTGACCATGCTTCTTGCGGAAGCCCTTTCTTCTTTTCATCTTAAAGGCGATCACTTTATCTCCTTGTACTAGGTCGCTGATAATTTCTGCTTTAACAGTAGCTTTTACATCACTACCTACAGATATCGCTCCGCTGTTGTCGGTTAACAACACTTCGCTGAACTCAACTTTGTCTCCGGTTTTGCCCTGCAGGTGAGGAACGTACAGGCTTTGACCTTCCTGTACTTTAAATTGTTGACCTGCGATTTTTACAACTGCTAACATAGCTATCCAAAATTAGGACGGCAAAGGTAAGCGTTCAGACTGAAAATATATACTGTTTTCTAAAAAAAATATCTCCCCAAAAGGGGAAAACTCTGTAAAATAGCCAAAATGCCGTTCCGGGCAATCATTTGTTCCCCCAGCTTATTCAGGTGTCTGAGTCCTGGCCGGTTACTGCCGATAGTGGGATCAGCCAACCATCCAGCCTGTTTTTACACCCCGAATCCTTCCCAAAATAAAAGATACCCTAAGTTCCGCTATTTTTGTTTCCTTTAACGACCTTATCAGCATGAACCTGAAATCATTATTGGCCCGTCCATTTGCCAATTACATATATAATAAGACAAAAAAAAGCATGCATACCGCACTGGGCGACCAGGACGAAATCTTCAAAATGCTGCTCAAAACGGGGAAAACGACCGTTTTTGGTAAAGATCACCGGCTGGAAGGGGTTACTGACCATGCTGCTTACAGGCAGGCTGTACCTATACGGGATTATGAGCAATTAAAACCCTATATCCAGCAGGTAAAAGAAGGAAAACAGAATGTTTTATGGAAGGGGCGGCCCATTTATTTTGCCAAAACCAGTGGTACAACCAGTGGGGTAAAATATATACCGATTACGAAAGATTCTATTCCCAACCATATCAATACGGCCAGGAATGCCCTTCTTTGCTATATTGGGGAAACGGGGAAATCGGCATTTACCAATGGAAAAATGATCTTTTTGAGTGGGTCTCCTGAGTTGGAAAGGATCGGTGAGATTCCCACAGGCAGGTTAAGTGGGATTGTAAACCACCATATTCCCGGTTACCTAAGGGCCAACCAGCTACCCAGTTATGAAACCAATTGTATTGAAGATTGGGAAACCAAACTGGATAGGATAGTGGCGGAAACCATTCAGAAGGACATGACCCTGATCAGCGGTATTCCGCCCTGGATGCAGATGTATTTTGACAGGATTACCGAAAAAACAGGTAAAAAAGTATCAGAAATATTCCCCAATTTCAGTTTAATGGTGCAGGGTGGCGTGAATTTTGATCCCTATAAAGCCAGAATCTTTGAAAGTATTGGTAAAAAGATAGATACCGTGGAGCTTTTCCCGGCCAGTGAGGGTTTTTTGGCTTTTCAGGACTCACAGGAGGCAGAGGGACTGCTACTAAATACTAATAGCGGTATTTTCTTCGAATTTGTACCCGCAGCGGAGATTTTTGCAGAAAACCCTACCCGTTTAACGCTGAAAGACGTTAAAATAGGCGAGAATTATGCGATGATCATTAATAGTAATGCAGGATTATGGGGATATAACCTGGGTGACACTATAAAATTTGTGAGTACCGATCCATATCGGATCATGGTAAGCGGAAGGATCAAACATTTTATCTCTGCTTTCGGGGAACACGTGATTGGAGAAGAAGTGGAATATGCTTTATTGAAGGCTGCGGAAGAAGAAGGGGTTGCGGTTACGGAATTTACAGTGGCACCCATGATACAGCAGGGAGAAGGAAAAAGTTACCATGAATGGTTTATCGAATTTGAAAATGAACCTAGGGACATCTCCTTATTTATGGGGATAGTAGATGATAATCTACGGAAAAAGAATGTGTATTACGACGACCTGATCAGTGGTAATATTCTGCAGAAATTACAATTGAGAAGAATCAGGAAAAATGGTTTTATTGATTATATGAAATCCTTAGGGAAACTGGGTGGACAAAACAAAGTACCCAGACTGAGTAATGACAGGGTAATTGCTGATCAATTGCAGGCATTCCTGGAATGAGTGGATTTATTTAGAATAGGGGGTAATTGACCCATTAATCGTACATTGTTACCTTGTGATAGCATTAATAAAATCTGATGAGTAAAAAAAGGATCGCCATTTTTGGTTCTACGGGGTCTATCGGAACACAGGCACTGGATGTGATTGCTGCCAACCCTGACCTGTTCACAGCTGAAATACTGACGGCACAAACCAATGATGCTTTATTGATTAAACAGGCTATTCAGTTTAATCCCTCCACGGTTGTGATCGGGGATGAAAAAAAATACCTGATTGTAAAAGAAGCACTGGCCCATACAGATATAAAAGTATTTAGTGGCGAGAGAGCACTGGAAGAAGTGGCTTCCTTAGATGCGTATGATATGATGCTTGCTGGAATAGTGGGGTATGCGGGACTGAAACCCACTTTGCGGGCTATTGAAATAGGAAAGCCAATTGCGCTGGCAAATAAGGAAACCCTGGTAGTAGCAGGCGATATTATTATGCGCAAAGCGATGGAGAAGCGAATCCCTATTATACCGGTTGATAGCGAACATTCGGCTATATTTCAATGTCTGGTAGGAGAAGGAAGAAATAAAATTGAAAAGATCATATTAACTGCCAGCGGCGGCCCTTTCTTTGGAAAGAAACCCAATTTTCTGGTAAATGTAAAAAAGGATCATGCGCTGCAACATCCTAACTGGAGCATGGGCGCCAAGATTACCATTGATTCGGCAACCCTGATGAATAAAGGGTTGGAGATGATCGAAGCCAAATGGTTATTTAATCTTACTTACGATCAGATACAGGTATTGGTGCATCCGCAGAGTATTATACATAGTATGGTTCAGTTTGAAGATGGGAGCCTCAAAGCACAAATGGGATTACCGGATATGAAACTGCCTATTCAGTATGCAATGGCTTTTCCGCAAAGAATTGCTAACCAGTTTCCACGTTACGATTTTAAAAAACCCAATACCCTCAGTTTCGAAGAACCGGATACCAAAACCTTTCGCAACCTGGCATTGGCCATGGAAGCAATGCGTTTGGGAGGAAATATGCCCTGTATCTTAAATGCTGCCAATGAAATTGCCGTATATGCTTTTTTAAGAAACCGGATTGGCTTTCTGGATATGACTGAAGTAGTGGAACAGACAATGGCCAGGATTAGTTTTATCGAATCACCCGGACTAGAAGAGTATTTTGAAACCGATGGTGAGGCACGTAACTTCGCGGCTTCTCTGATACATATGTAAAGAGAATATCGAATATCGATCAAGGAATTTCGAAGTTCGAATTGAAAAATAAAATATAGAGACAAGTTTTTAATAATAAACAGATAATAAAATTTTAGAAATACATATTTCGATATTCAACATTCCTTGTTGGATATTCGAAATTTAAAATGGGATCACACAGATATGAGTAGTTTAATTGCAATTGACTGGAGCAGCGTAGGCATCAAAGCAGCACAATTTGTTTTGTCATTTTCCATACTGGTAGTTTTACATGAAATGGGGCATTTTTTTCCGGCACGCTGGTTTAAATGCAGGGTGGAGAAATTTTACCTGTTCTTTAATCCCTGGTTTAGTATCTGGAAAAAGAAAATAGGCGAAACTGAATATGGTATCGGTTGGGTTCCTTTTGGGGGGTTTGTAAAGATCTCTGGAATGATTGATGAGAGTATGGACAAAGAACAGATGAAACTCCCTGCCGAACCCTGGGAATTTCGTTCTAAACCCGCCTGGCAGCGGTTGATTATTATGATTGGCGGTGTAGTAGTGAATATCTTGCTGGCGATTGTGATATTTATAGGTATTACCTGGGTATGGGGCGAAGAAAATCTTCCAATTAAGAACCTGAAATATGGGGTGTACACAGATTCACTTGCCAGGACTATTGGGATAAAAGATGGAGATAATATTGTAGGGATAGATGGTAAGAAGATAGATAATTTCGGAACCTTAGAAGCTGATATCGTTTTAAGCGATGCCAAAAAATTACAGATCCTGCGCAATGGTCAGGATACTGATCTGACGATCCCCGAAGGCTTTAGCAAAAAGATCATCAAGAATAAAAAGATGAGTGCTTTGATTTTTCCGAGATGTCCTGCAGTGGTGGATAGTGTTACCCCGGCTGCTAAATTTTCAGAAGGACGTTTACAAAAAGGGGACAGACTGATTGCAATCAATCAAATTCCATTTGAATACCTGAATGAGTTTGTAAAACTGAAGAAGCCATATATGGATTCTGTGGTTTCTTTGTCAGCAATACGCGGACAGGATACCATACATGTAAAAATGTTGCTTAATAGTAAAGCACTGACCGATAGTAAAGCTGTTAGTTTTTCATTTGTATCGGCGCCATCTTTACTGGGAACAGAAGTGAAAGAATTTACCCTTCTACAATCTGTACCTATTGGTTTTAAGCGTTGCTGGCAAACACTAGACAGGTATGTAACCAGTCTTAAGCAATTATTCACCGGCAAAGTAGCTGCCAGCGATTCATTAGGCAGTGTGATCAGTATAGGTAATACCTTTCCCGGTGTTTGGGACTGGGAAAAATTCTGGACACTCACCGGTATATTTTCTATTGTACTTGCATTCATGAATATTTTACCCATACCGGCATTGGATGGCGGACATGCATTATTTACCATCTATGAAATGATCACCGGCCGCAAACCCGGCGATAAATTCATGGAATATGCACAGATGGCAGGCATGGTATTATTGTTGGGACTGATGGCTTATGCTTTGGGATTGGATTTTTGGAGATTGTTTAAATAAGGTTTGGAGTTTGGGGTTGGGTGTTGTTTGGACTGGGTTGTTTTAGGTATTAATACTTGAGTTTTGTTTTTTTCTTGGGGTTAGTTTTGAGAGAAAAATAAATGGCGACTGTTACAACAATAGAGGAGTTGGAAATCTGGAAATTAGCCAGAGAGTATTCCAGAGAAGTAAATCGATTGGTGAATACGGATTCGTTTAAACAGGAGTTTGGATTAAAACAACAAATGAAGAATGCATCTGGCTCGATAATGGATAATATTGCAGAAGGATTTGGTAGGGGGAGCCGGAAAGAGTTTGTAAATTTTCTTAGTATTGCCAAGGGTTCAGCAGAAGAATCAAGGTCACAATTATACAGATGTTTAGATAATGGATTGACAGACGAAAAATTATTTGTCTCTTTGATAAATCAGCTGGATATACTAGTTAGAAAAACAGGATCATTAATCCATTATCTGAATAGTATCTCAACTAAAGGGCAAAAATTTAAAGATCGTTTCTAATGAATGGACGTGTTTGTAATAGGGGCCAATAACCTAAAATTAACCCCAAACTCCAAACCCTTCACCAACATGGGGTCGTATTGGTTTCGACAGCATATGTTACGGTTGGTGTAAGCATGCAGTGCGTTGGGTAATTAGCACTTTAATCTGAATACTCAAAACTCAAATGGCAATACTCAGTATGCCATGGCTGCTTAATCAGTGATTAAGTAACCATTTGGGCCGCCGCACAGGTTCGCCTGTTACCAGGTGCCGCCGCCGACTCAAACTAAAAGAGGCTGCTACAACAGAAGGCTGTGACTGTTGTTTA
>CAIYKV010000176.1 GCA_903926855.1 uncultured Bacteroidota bacterium
ATTTGTAGAAATTGCTTTGGTATAGCGGACCCCATCCGCTCACCACTACCTCCGGCAACAATTACAGCATACTTTTCCATCATGATATGAATATAGGAATAATAAAAACACAGCTCGCAAAAACAGGGTAATCAACCACTTACTAACCGCTTATTTATAAATAGCTACCTGATCTATCCCTTTACTATTTTTTATACCACGGTACATCCCGGCACTATTAAATACCAATCCTGCATTTCCTGCTCCATCAACACCAATCATTCCTCCCTCACCTTGTATTGCAATCAGTTTTTCGTTTACTACAACATCCATAGCTTCTTGTAAACTAAGTCCCTTGTATTCCATTAAACAACTTACATCATAAGCTGCCACGGCCCTGATAAACATTTCTCCATGACCGGTACAACTGATGGCACAGGTTTGGTTATTGGCATATGTACCCGCGCCAATCATAGGACTATCCCCAATTCTCCCATATTTTTTATTCGTCATACCCCCGGTAGAAGTTGCAGCGGCCAGATTACCGAACCTATCACAGGCCACAGCACCTACCGTACCAAATTTTTTATCCCTTAATAATTCTTCGAGGTGATGGTGAGTATGATCAAGCGAATAGTTATCAGAATCACGAATTGATTTCCACTGATCATACCGAAACTGAGAAAAAAAGTATTCATCGGGTTCCAGTTTTACCCCTTGTTTAATCGCAAAATCATTCGCGCCCTTCCCACTTAAAAAAACATGGTTACTGTTTCGCATTACTTCCATTGCCAGTTCTATTGGGTTACGAACATTTCGAACACCTGCAACTGCGCCTGCAGACAAATCCATTCCATCCATTATCGCAGCATCCATTTCCTGAACACCTTTTTTTGTAAAGACCGACCCTTTGCCGGCATTGAATAATACATTGTCCTCCAATAAAACAATAGCTGCTTTTACTGCATTGACTGCCGTTCCTCCTTCTTCCAAAACCGCATAACTCACTTGCAAAGTTTGCTGTAATCCCGACAAATATGCCAGCTCCAGCTCAGGGGTCATATCTTCTTTCAAAATAGTACCCGCACCTCCATGAATCAAAATGGTAAAATCAGACATAATGATGTTTTAGATAATCCAAAATTACCCATTTGTCAGAGAGAAAAAATCAAATAAATACAGTCAATCTTTGGAGAAGATTTAAATAGCACTCCGATTCATTGCAATAAGGCTAATTCACAGCACTTTGGGTGCTTACCATTTAGGAGATCCCTGGGCAGAAACCACTTTCCCCCTCTTACCAAATATCATAGCAAAACTTCACACTCTGCCAGTAATTTTTCTTTATTGATAGCGGCCGTACCTACTTCTTCGCAAACCAGTCCGCCGGCAATATTGGCGATTTCAGCGGCTATTCGCATTTGTTTGGTAGCCGCATATACAAGAGAAGCAACAGCAATCACTGTATCACCGGCACCACTTACATCCGCAATATTCCTGATATGCGTAGGAATCAACTTACTATCTGTTCCCTGTTGAAAAAATACACCATTTTCTGAAAGTGTGATAAATGAAATCTGGTGTTGCAAATTCTGCTGTAATACTGAATGCATATTTTGTAAAGAAGAAAGATCAACATTGTTGGTTAGCAGGCTCAATCCTTCTCTTACTTCTTTCAGATTTGGTTTAAAGATGGTAACCCCTTTAAAGGACAGGAAATTTTTTCTTTTAGGATCAACAGTTGTAACCACCCCAAAATCTGCACAAAGCTTAATCAATTCTTTGATAATTCTCTCCGTGAGCACTCCCTTATTATAATCTTCAAAGATCAATACATCTGGTACCGAAACAGAAAAAAAGGATTTTATTTTTTCTATCAATTCATTTTCCAGATCAGTATCAATATCAGTAGTCACTTCCGCATCTAACCGCATCATCTGCTGATTCCTGCCCATGATTCGTGTTTTATGGGTCGTGATTCTTTTAGAACTGGAAATAATATTTGATGTATCAATTTTATTTGCCTCCATTAACTGCAATAAATCTTTTGCTTCGGTATCATTTCCAATTACAGAGAAAATAATGGTTCCTGCACCCATTGAAACAGAATTGATCGCCACATTTGCAGCGCCTCCCATTCTATATTCCATATGTTTCAGAGAAACGACAGGCACAGGTGCTTCTGGAGAAATTCTG
>CAIYKV010000177.1 GCA_903926855.1 uncultured Bacteroidota bacterium
AGTTAAAATATTGAAGCAATAATATGAAAGCAAAAAACAGTAATACCAAAGCCCTTTCACAGTTTATTGATGAGCAGTACGGAAAAAAAGGAACGCCCAAGCGTGATAAGCTTGATAATGGATATGAGAGCTTCAAGCTTGGGGCTATTATTCATGAAGCAAGGATTGAACTAGGAATGACCCAGGAAGAGCTGGCCATTAAATGTGGTACTAACAAGGCATACATATCCAAGGTAGAAAACAACATCAAGGATGTTCGTATTTCAACATTACAGAAAATCGTTGAGATTGGCTTTGGTGGTCAGTTACAGCTATCCATCAAAATCTGATGGCATTATATATTAAGATGCTTTTGAATTATATCTTGACATACCACCTACCTTAACCCCTTTACCAAGGAGCCTTGATTCCCTAATACCGGTTTTAGTTAGTCCCTTCCTGCCATTTGGTTTTGACCCCAGTTTTAATTTTCTATAAATATTATAAATTCAACATGTAATGTGATAGTTACCGGGGGTGAGGCAGAGATGGTATTAAGGATTCAAATCCCTGAGATTTTCCAATATGATACAAAAACAACTATTATTCCTGTTTAGCTAATAAAAAATCTTCAACATTGGCTGGTGAAACAACCATCATTTTAGTGTTAGTGTAGTTGTCGGAAAATGTTTGAGGGAAGCGAACTTTTGCTTTTGAGTTTCGCTTAAATTCAAATGCTGCCCATTGATCACTCGATTCTTCAATTAGGTCAATTTCCTGTTGCTGTGTAGTTCGCCAGAAATATTGCTTAACATCTATGTCGTTATAATGCAACATTTTCATCCGCTCTGCTATGACATAGTTTTCCCACAATGCACCCGCATCAGTCCGTGAATCAATTGCCTTGAAATTATTAATTACCGCATTTCGAATACCACAATCGTAGAAATAAACTTTCTTACCCTTTTTAATTTCATTACGAACATTCTTGTTGAGTGCAGGCAAACGGAAAACCACAAAGGCCTTTTCCAACAGATCAATATATTTATCTACTGTTTTTCTATCTCCGCCAATGGTTTGCGCTAATTCCTGATAATTGATTTCATTACCAATCTGTAAGGCAAGGGCGCTTACTAATTTTTCAAGAATGAGTGGCTTCTTTATCTGTTCAAGCATCAGTAAATCTTTGTAGAGATAACTGCTTGCTAATAGTTTTAATAACCGTCTTTCTTCACCGGGCTTGGTAACAATTTCAGGATAACAGCCATAAACTAACCGATGATCAAGCAATCTTTTCTCTTGTAGCAACCCATGATGTGCCACCATTTCAGCAAAGCTTAATGGATAGAGCATGTACTCGTATTTACGGCCAGTTAATGGTTCATTAACCTGACTTGATAATTCAAAGGCAGAGGAGCCGGTTGCGATTACCTGAACGTCTTTGATTTGATCGGTAAATAATTTAAGAGTAAGTCCAATATTTTGGATACGTTGGGCTTCGTCAATGAAGACAATCTTTTTGTTACCGGCCACCATTTTTAATTTTGCTGCTGTTGTATTGGTCAGTGTTTCGCGTACATCTGCATCATCTCCATTAAGATATAGATAGTCTGTATCTTGTAATACCTCGGTAATAAGGGTTGATTTGCCTGACTGACGTGGTCCAAATAACAAAAGGGCTTTCCCTTTAAAGAGGTCTTTTTTAATGCTATCCTTTAGTGTTCTGTGTATCATTTTGATGGATTCGAATCCCAAAGTTATATAATAATATGGGATTACATTACTATATTATTATAATGAAATGGTATTTGTAAGGGCCTTTTGAATTAGAAGTTCTCGTTACAAAAGGACGAAAAATATCAGGATAACCCTAGTTTTATTTACTTATTTGCATTTAAGAAAGCAGATTGTCTAGATGCCTTATCCTTATTCATGGGGCGAGAAGTATAATATTTTACTGAAACCTCAGAATCTCCCTCAGTAAAAAATTGTTCACAGAATTTAATCAGGTCAAGCCAGTAGTATGATCTCCATTGGCCATTCTCATCTGCTTTATCCTTTAACCCGTTGTAGAAATTGAACCCATCAAAGTAGAATATTACCCTTTTCAAATGGGTAAATATAAAAAAAAGCTCCCAGAAGGAGCAAACTATAATACAGAGATTATAGCGGGGCGTTACATTGCAAACATACAAACTGTTATCATTTTCCAAACTAATTTACTTATAATAAGTAAAAGACCCTGATTTTAGATTGGGCTGTATCTGGAAGGTCTTTTGATTTAGAGGACATTCAAAAAGTCATAGGTCGCATCGAAAAATTATGTTTGCTCACCAGATATCACACGTCTCACTGAATATCATACGTTTACTCACCAGATATCATACGTTGTCTCACTCAATATCACACGTTTACTCACCAGATATCATACGTTTACTCACTACATATCACACGTTGCCTCACCAGATATCACAGGTTGTTTCACCAGATATCACACGTTTACTCACCACATATCACAGGTCATCCTCCCCAAACTCCCCTTTTTTCAGGGAGACCGGGGAATTGATTTACCCTCCTATTACGACAAAACCAGACCCCTTACCACGAAAGGTAGGAACCCTGTCTTATTTAAAGCCTTCACTTTTTGTTATCTTTAATATAAGATGACAGAAGCAATTCAGTTACATATTAGCTTAGATAGGTCTGAACCGTTAATTTGGAGAAAAGTGCTGGTTCCAAAAGAGATATCCTTTTTTAAATTGCACCAGGTGATTCAAATTTCCATGGGCTGGACTAATAGCCATTTATTTGAATTTAATATTGAAGGCTTTAAAGTAGGCATCAATTACGAGCATATAAAAGATATGGAGGTGGATCACCTCATGGATAGCAAGGAAACCTACCTTACAGAAATGATCAGTGAGCCCGGGGAGTGTATTAAATACTGGTATGATTTCGGGGAGCTGGATACAGTC
>CAIYKV010000178.1 GCA_903926855.1 uncultured Bacteroidota bacterium
AAGATGACTTGGAAGCGGCAACCCGTTTATTTGTATCTGCACCACCTGAAGGAAAAGGAAAAGGAAAAGAATTGCTGGAGAAAATGCAAAGCTTCAAGCAAAAATTATTAGATATAGATCCGGGAATTAAAAAGGAAGTGGGCCCAAGCCTGCCATTGGATCTTTCTGTACCTAAAAGCGGTACCAATACAGGTAATGAAGACTGGGCATTCAGTTATTTTCATATGACACCTACCGTGGCTGCCATTACCATACTCAGCAAATTTGAGAATGATATCAAGAACTCAGAGGCGCAGGTAGTAGAATATTGTCACAAAGAAATTGGGGAAGTAGAAATCATCTATGATGCTTTCCAGGCATTTGCCCAATCTAATACACAATATGCGATGCCGGGAGAAGAACTGGTGATTACAGCGGGTATTGGTGCATTCAGTAAAGCAGCAAAACCCAGTATTACTATTGACGGTTCTAATGTACCGGTTAAAGAAGATGGGTCTGCTGAATACAAAACAACAGTTTCTGGTTCCGGATCATTTACTAAAAAAGTTAAAATATCTTTTTTAAAGCCGGATGGCACAACTTCTACAGTTGAAAAAGATGTAAAATATACAGTTGGGGTTCCTTCGGGTTTGGTGGTATCTACTGACAAAACCAGGGTATTCTATCAGGACCTTCCAAACCCATTAAGCGTTATTGGAGGCGGTGGGGATGAGAAAGTAAGTGTAAGTGTTCAGGGGAATGGCGTAACCAGCAGTAAAGCCGGCGCAGGTCAGTACATAGTGGAATGTAAAGAGTTGGGAACTGCCATAGTGAATGCCTCCGATGGTAAAAACACCCAAAAAATCTCAATTCCCATCAAAAGGGTTCCAAATCCAATTGCCACTGTAGGTGGTAAAGCAGGTGGCCCTATACCTGCTAATGTATTCCGGGTGCAAAAAGGAGTGGCTGCTGAATTAAAGGACTTTGTATTTGAAGGGGTTAAATACCAGGTGGTTTCATTTACACTTGCCTGCACGGGAAAAGGATTTGAAGAAAGCGGGTTGGTATTTGCAGAAGTACAGGGAGCTTATTTTAATGCCGAAGCACAGGGTTATATCAAAAGATGCCAGGCTGGTTCTACTGTTATCATTGATGATATAAAAGTTGTGGGCCCTGGTGGTACCAGAACCCTGGATCAAAATATTTCATTTACACTTCAATAAATGTGCGTATGAAAAAGCGTTTTTCGATCATAGTATTATTTAGTGCAGCGTTAATAGGCTCGCAGGTGCATGCCCAGAGTGGATATGGTAAAGTTGGTAAAACTACCGGTAAGCCTGTGGCTAAGAACGCGGCGGCCAATGCAAACCTAAAAGATACAACCAAACCCAAAACCACAACAACACCTGTTGGAGCACCATCTATTGCAGCGCCTGCCGTTACGTTTAATTATGACACGATTATTCCCGGAAGTTTTGATGCCAAGCCAGAAGTAGCTTTACGGAACAATTTTGCCACCGACAGAAGCCAGATAAAAGATCGTAAACCCCTGGAATATGAAAACCTGCGGGAAGATGATAATTTCTGGAGTGAATTTATCTGGAGAGAAATTGATGCCCGGGAGAAAATGAACCAGAGTTTCATGTATCCCGGAAGAGATGATAATGGTGATCAGCGTTTCTTTACTATTTTATTGAATGCGATCAAAAATGATAGTGTTACCGCATTTGCACCAGAAAATGACCGCTTTACGATTCCAATGACAAAAGACCAGGTAATGGGTATTCTCTCCGGATCCTATGATACAATATCTGTAACGGATCCAGTGAGTGGAACAGTTGAAAAAACGATTAGTAAAAGACCTAAATTCATTCCTGATTCTATCTATACTTTCCGCATCAAAGAACAGTGGATCTTCGATAAAGAAGCCAGCCGCATGTTTATACGTATTATCGGGATTGCTCCCATTGCTAAACAAGTATCTGGGGGTAAATCTTCTCCTCGGGTGCTTTTCTGGTTATACTATCCGGATCTTCGAAAAAGTTTTGCCAAAGTAGATGTATATAACCCGAAAAACTTTTCGAGCAGGATGACCTGGGAAGAGTTGTTTGAAGGAAGGTATTTCTCCAGCTATATTATTAAATCCAGTGCCAATAACCCTGGCGATAAGTCCTTGAGTAGTATGATCAAAGACCCGCTTTTCCGCCTGCTGGAAGGGGAAAATATCAAAACCCGGATCTTTAATTATGAGCAGGATCTCTGGCAGTACTAGTTGATTTTAAACGATTTTTAATAAAAAAGAGGTCAATTTGGCCTCTTTTTGTATTCAGGATAGCTTGTTAAGAATTATTTAACCCGGGGTTTGGAAAATTCGCTACAATCCTTAACTTCGTCACGGTTTTTCATAGGATATTGGATTTTAAAAAACGGGGCTGGATTTTTATCCTGGTCCCTTTTTTATTTAGTCTACCGCCGGTTTATCAGCACCTGCAAAATAGGTTCTCAAAATTTTTGCTTTTGCCTTTCCGATCACGGCAATCAATTCTTCTTCGGATACTTCTTTTACTTTTTTTACTGACTTGAATTCTTTTAATAATTGCTGTACGGTTTGTGGCCCTATTCCTTCTATGGTTTCGAGTTCATTGGAAAACGTTCCCTTCGATCTTTTATTGCGATGAAAGCTGATTCCATAGCGATGAACCTCATCCCGTATTCGCCTAACCAGTTTCAGGCTATCGCTGTTCCAGGGCAATTTGATTGATCGGGTATCGCCGGTAAAAAATAGTTCTTCTTCATTCTTAGCCAACCCCACCAAAGTAATGCTTCCCTCAATACCCAGTTCCCGAATGCTTTCGATAGCGGCACTTAATTGCCCTTTACCACCATCAATAATCACCAATTGAGGAAATGGCTGCTGTTCTGCGATCAGTCGTTTATAACGCCTGTAAACCACTTCTTTCATGGTAGCAAAATCATTGATGCCTTCTACGGTTTTCACATTAAAGTGGCGATAATCATTTTTACTGGGTATCCCTTCTCTGAAACAGACCATGGCAGAAACAGGGTAGCTGCCCTGAAAATTACTGTTATCAAAACATTCTATATGATCGGGTACTTCAGATAATTTCAAATACTCCTGTAATTCGTACAGCACTTTTCTTTTTTCTTTATCTGATTTTCCTTCCAGGTGTAATATTTTCTTTTTCTTCAATTCTTCTCTGAAATAACTCACATTTTTAACCGATAGATCCAGAAGTTTCTTTTTATCACCTCCTTTTGGTATCGTGATGGTCACGGAAGGATCCGGGTATTCTAATGCAAAAGGAACAATGATCTCATTTGCCAGGCTATTGAAAGAAGCACGAAGATTGGCGATGGCAAAACCCAATACTTCTTCTTCCGACTCTTCCAGTTTGGTTTCTAATGGAACGGTGTGGGTTTGCACAATGGTGCCATTTTGTACCATCAGGTAATTGACATAAGCCAGGTTATCTTCTTTCAAAATAGAAAATACATCCATATTGGAAAGATGACTGCTAATCACTACCGATTTTGCACGATAAGTTTCCAGATGCTCTATCTTTTTTCTGATCGCATCTGCTTTTTCAAATGAAAGCTCAGCAGCCAGTTTTTGCATATCTGCCTTAAAATGCTGAATCACCTGTGTAAGATTGCCTTTCAACATATTTCTTACCTGCTGAAGCCCTTCGTTGTAATCCAGTTCAGTTTGTAATCCCTCACAAGGCCCCTTGCAATTACCCAAATGATATTCAAGACAAACCTTGAATTTTCCTTTCTCAATATTTTGAGCAGTCAGGTTAAGTTTACAATTTCTGAGCGGAATATACTGTTTGATAAAGCTGATCAGTTCTTTTACCTTACCCGCCGAAGTAAACGGTCCCAGGTATTCGGATCCATCATTTATTTTTTTTCTTGTCAGAAATATGCGCGGGAAGGGCTCTTTTTTAATAACGATATAGGGATAAGTTTTATCGTCTTTCAGGTTGATATTATACCGGGGCTGGTATTCTTTAATAAGAGAATTTTCGAGTAAGAAAGCATCCTGTTCAGAATCTACAATGGTAAACTCAATGCGATGAATTCTCTGTACCAACTCATGCGTTTTATATGTGGTAAAGGTTTTAGAAAAATAGGAGCCGATTCTTTTCCTCAAATCCTTTGCTTTACCAACGTATAATAACTGATTCTCAGCACTATAATATTTATAAATGCCGGGTTGGTGAGGCAGGGTATGTGCGAGTTGCTGAAATTCTGTTGCTGTCATAGTAAGCCGACCCTAGGGTTTGTCGTTCCAATTTACATATTGGGTTTCAGTTGAGGAAAAATGCTCCCCTTTTTTAATAAAGCGGGTAATCTGAAAACTTTTATCTGCTTTCCAGCTATATTGTTCAGTAATGGAACTATCTCCGCTGGTATACACTCGTTTAAGAAACACCCTTTTTACCAGATTGGTTTCCTCTGCCAGCAATATATCAATATTTTGAATTTCTGTAGTTTCATATTGTACAGGCGTATAATTCAAAGTATAACTGCTGGTACTTAAATCCTGAAAAACAGATTCTTTATACAAATGCTTATTTTTTTGAAATCGATCTGCCTGTAAAGAAAATGAATTACTGATTGCGAGAAAGGCTTCCTTGGTAATACCCGTTGAGTCTTTCCTGCCATCCTTTTCCCTGATCAGATAAATTGGAAAATCCCGTAGATCAACATATTCTTTTTGTGCCCTGAAAAAAACAGTAAGCGGATAGTATTTTGCTGTATCTGAAACAACTAGAGCCTTCTTGGAATCGGGTGTTTCTCGGGAATGGCATGAGGCAGCGACCAATAAACAAAAGAGATATCCAGAGAAGCATTTTTTCATGAGGTAAAATTAGGGAAACGCAGACTTTTGGCTTTTGGCTTTTGGCTTTTGGCTTTTGGCTTTTGGCTTTTGGCTTTTGGCTTTTGGCTTTTGGCTTTTGGCTTTTGGCTTTTGGAAAAATTATACGCAAGTTCGGTCATATAATGACAGGTACCTATTATATATAGCATGATTAGTTCTGCTAAAGGCCAATAGCAAACAGCCAATAGCTAACAGTTATTTAATCTGTTTCGTAATACCAAAGCGGATACCAAAATCGGTCAGGTACTCCTTGATAGGATATAAATTGGAATAAGTTGGCAGGTGTTGATACCGCAGTTGTGGTCCAACCATGAATTGGGTAGAGCCGGTTTTATAGGAGATACTGAAACCAACCGTTGTATTGATATTCCATTTTCTTACCAAATCATTACCAGGGGTATAATGTTTATAATCTGTAGAAAGCAGGAATGTATTGGTGTTCAGGGTAAGAGTAGGTTGCACAGTGGCTTCTGTTACGAGACTAAAATGTTTGCTTTGAAATGATTCATACTGGAATCCCAGTGGCACAGACAATTGGTACAAACGGTTATCCAATTGGGCATTGCGGTAGCCGGTATTGTTATTATAGGGAGAGTAAAAACTGATGGTTTCTACACCGCGATAATTGATCAGCGATAATGATGACAGATCGTTTGTCAGGGTTTCAAAAGTTTCAATATAATACTGACGCATATTTAACTGAAGCCCGGTTTTGAACTTCAGGTTCTTTGTTATATTATATAATAAACCAAAACCTACTTCAAAACCCACACCCGGTTTTTGTCTTACTACCTGGTTCACATTGGCTGTATTCAGGCTTACCGGAACATTCTGTGTAGCAGCCGCGGCAATTATGGCGGGCTGAATAATATCTTTTACTCTTTGATCAGATAATTGACGATAACTGCTGGAAGGTGTTATATAAAACTGGAATCCGAATTTTGAATTCCTGTTGCGTGGTTCAACATTAGAAATGAAATTAAAATCTTTAAAAAATTCATCTGCTGAAGCATGGTTATCATTTTTTCTGGCATCACGCTTACTCGCAGCAATACTATTCAAATCAGCAAATCCATCAGCACCGGCACTTGCATAGGATTCAATATCAGTTTCTGCAAGAAGAATGCTATTCTCAGTATTGATTACAGAAGGATTGGCTTGCAGACTGATAGGTTTGGGTACAGTAAGGGTTACGGAGTTTGTATTGGTTTTGATTGCTGGCTTATCACTATTGGAAATAGTATGTGCCTGACTGATCAGTTCTTTGCTAACCGGTGTATAATTGCTGGCTTCATCAACTACTAGATCATCCTGTTTTAGGTCAGCAAATGTTTCTGCAGTAATCTGTTCAGGTGCAATTTTTTGAAAATAACGGGTGTTTTTTTCGGCACCACTCACAGTTTTCCCAGCCTGACCTGGTTGCGTATTTGCAGGCTGCTTGTTAAGATCCATATTTTCAGCTGCAATCAGGTGTGAATCCGGATGGTTATTTAATAAAGTGGAAAGGGTTAATGCAGTAATGATAAATAAAGAAATAAAAGTGAGGGCAGGCCAGGCGCGGTAACCATGTATCTGCGTACGTATATTATTCCAAATATGATCGGAAGGATACATACGGTGCTGTTTTACTTCATTCTGTAAAAACTGCTCAAATTCGTCGTCCTGGTACATCTCGTTTTTCATATTCCGGCATCAGCACTACTGTTTTTTTAAAGCAACCAACCAATTGAATTCTTCTCTTGGTTTGTCGATAATTTTTTTTCTAATCAAAATAAGTTCAAGCATTGCTTTTGAACGGGTATATTGACTACGGCTGGTGCTTTCTTCAATATCCAGCATTTCGCCAATCTCTTTATGACTATATCCTTCCAATGCATAGAGGTTTAACACGGTTCGGTAACCGATGGGTAATAACCTGATACATTCAATGATCTGTCTCGCCTGCATTATGGAAGGAATGGTTTCTTCCTTTACCTGCAGGTAA
>CAIYKV010000179.1 GCA_903926855.1 uncultured Bacteroidota bacterium
GCTATGGATGTTGTAGTAAACGAAAAACTGATTGCAATACAAGGTGAGGGAGGAATGATTGGTGTTGATGGAGCAGGAAATGCAGGATTGGTTTTTAATAGTGCCGGGATGTACCGTGGTATAAAAAATAGTAAAGGGATAGATCAGGTATCTATTTATAAATAAGCGGTTAGTAAGCAGTTGATTAACCTGTTTTTGCGAGCTGTGTTTTTATTCTTCCTATATTCATATCATGATGGAAAAGTATGCTGTAATTGTTGCCGGAGGTAGTGGTGAGCGGATGGGGTCCGCTATACCAAAGCAATTTCTACAAATACTGCAAAAGACTATTTTATGGTATTCAGTGAAAGCATTCCTCAGCAGTTATCCCGATATGCATATTATTTTGGTATTGCCTGAAGAATATATTCAAAAGGGAAAAGATAGCGTTGCTGATTTATCACCTCTATATCCTATACAGCTAATCACCGGGGGAAAGACACGTTTTGCATCTGTGAAAAATGGGTTGCAATTGGTAAATGAACCTGCTGTTATTTTTGTGCATGATGCCGTAAGATGTATGGTATCCACCCAATTGATTCAAAAATGTTTTGAACAGACACTTGAAAAAGGAAGTGCTGTTCCTGCTATTGCTGCAACAGATAGTATACGAATGATAGAGGGAAATACCCATCGTGTTGCGGATAGAAATTTGATCCGTATTATTCAGACACCGCAAACTTTTATGAGCACTTTACTGCTTCCTGCATTTGAAATGGATTACCGGGATGCATTTACAGATGAAGCCACTGTAGTAGAAGCATCGGGCAAAAATATTGAATTGATAGAGGGCGAATATGAAAATATTAAGATCACCCGACCCACTGATCTTTTGATTGCAGAAAAAATAATTGCTGAAAGATCAATGCTTGATGAGTCTAAGTAATTTGGGTAATTGATTCAGGTGATAGTGAAAATAAGGCTGATTAACTGCACCAAATTTTTCATAAAATTCTTTCACTCCAGGAAGATCAGATCCTTCAAAATCAAACCACTCTAATTTTCCAGCAAACTCCTTGAAAATCGTATCTAATAAAAAGTAATTGGCATTTTTAGCCTTCCCCTGGATTGTGGTTGCATTCAGTAAATTGTATAGTCTTGTATTATCTTTTAATAAAATGGCCGATGCCAATATTTCCCCTTTAGTATCTGTAACGATTCTTGTGATACATTGATTTTTCTGCTGAAAAAAATTGCAAAGTCGTTTGAAATCCGAGTAATGTTGCCTGGTTATTTTTGGCGTTCGGTCTCCATACAATTCTTGGTACAAATCAATTCCCAGTAGGTTAAAATCTGTGATATATACTAAATCCTCATTCTTGGATTTTCGGATATTGGCCATTACATCCGGTTTGTATTTGGAAAATATTGTTTTGTATTCCGGCGAAAGAGGAAGTAATAAATTGGTGCCATAAGTAACGGGAGTAATATCTAGAATATCTATATTGGAAAAATTAAAGCGAAAATCTCCATAGGATAAAAATGAACTTAGTGTCAAAATGACCTTAGAGAGAACTTCTTTTGAACATGAACCTGAAACGCCCAATTGCTGAATAAAAGCAGGGGCATATCCATAGCGGATACCGAATTTCTTTTTCCAGGGGATTGGCATTACTGCTTCGTAATCATTAATAATTATTCCATGCCAGTTTTCAGCAACTGCTGACAAATAATCTGAGGTAGAATAGATCAGTCCGTTAGGATCTTGCTGAACACAAAGATCCCATTTTTGAAAATCAATTTGGGAAGAAGGTAATATAATAATGGTTTCTGTCATTAATCAGGAATCTCTAGAAAAGCAAAAAATTATTTCCCTTGCCCTGACAATACAATGCGTAAAGTATGCATCAGGATCTTAAAATCCAGCAATAAGGAAGCATTTTCAATATATATCAAATCGAACTCCATCCTTTTTATCATTTCTTCAATAGTGGAAGCATATCCAAATTGCACCATACCCCAGGAGGTTAATCCGGGCTTCACTTTTAAAAGGTATCTGTATGCAGGTGTTGTTATAAGAATACTATCGATAAATATTTTTCTTTCGGGTCTGGGTCCTACCAGGCTCATATCCCCTTTCAGAATATTCCATAGTTGGGGAAGTTCATCCAGCCGCCATTTTCGCATAAACCTGCCCCATTGCGTGATACGGCTATCATGTTCACTTGATAAGGCAGGCCCGTTTTTTTCCGCGTTGGCGATCATGCTTCTGAATTTAAAGATTGTGAAGGGAGTCCCCTTGTAGCCCATTCTCTCCTGTTGATAAATGACCCCACCCTTGGAAGAAAGGGCAGTTCGGATGGCGAGGTATAGAAACAGGGGACTGAGAACAAATATGGCGGATATAGAAAAAAGGATATCGAGTAACCTTTTCATATTTAACTGAAAAGCAGAAAGCGGGCTGCTTTTAATATCTATCAAAGCTGCTCCAAATACATTATTTGTTTTTACCGAGCCCGAAAGAATATCGAGCGTATCAGGGATAATAAATATGGATACTTCTTTGTCTATTTGGTCATTGATGATATATTCTCTTACTGAGCTCTGGTCTTTGCCCAATGCAATGATTAATTTTTCTACCTCGTGGGTGGCCATAATCGTATTCAATTCTTTTAAGGAACCCAGATTGGGAATCCATTTATTCAGTCCATTCGTAGATTCATTTTCCAACCCAATAAAGCCAATGGGTTTGAAACCCAGATAATTGAAATTTTTATGTAATTCCTTGATGAGGTTACTTGCGTGGTGATTATTTCCGATTATCAGTGTGTTAAAAAAAACATCTCCTTTCAATAAGGATTTTTTTGCATTGAACAGTAGAAAGCCTCGGCCAGTAAAAACCAAAATAAATTGGCACAAAAAATAAGTAAGAAAGGAACCAAAAGTATATTTTATTCCCTGATAGGGTATCAAAAATAAAATAAGACAACCTAAAGCTGTGGCCAGAAGCGAAGAAATGAATTCATTTAATCTTGATTTTTCGTATAAGGATTTCTGGTAACTACCGGCAAATAAATAAATACAATTCCAGGCAACTGGGATAAGAAAGAAGGTTACCAGATTTTGTTTGCCGCTAAAAGATAATTTGTGATTAGTAGAAAAAACTAACCATGCAGTAGCAGAAAAAAAATAATCGCTTATCAGGTATTGAGCTATTCTTTTTTTTCTTTTATACATGGTTTACACAAGGATACTGGTGTTGTTTATTTTATCCAAAATCTGGTGTGCTACTTCCATAGCAAGAAAGCCATCAATTTCGCTTACAATGGTGGGTTTATTATTTATGATGGCTTCAACAAATGCTTCCAGTTCTAGTTTTATCGCATTTAAGGGCTTGATTACCGGATTAGCGATGGCAATTGTTTTTTTACCATGCTGTGTTTCAATATCAAACGAGAAGACATTGGTGTCATCCGGCTGTTTAAGTTTAATGATTTCCGTTTTCTTTTCCAGAAAGTCGATCCCCAAATAGGCATCTTTTTGAAAAAGGCGCATTTTGCGCATTTTTTTCATACTGATACGACTACTCGTAAGGTTAGCAACACATCCATTATTAAATTCAATTCTTACATTGGCGATATCGGGTGTTTCAGTCATAACAGCAACCCCACTGGCTGAAATATTTTTCACGTCACTTTTTACAAGGCTCAGAATAATATCGATATCATGAATCATCAGATCAAGGATCACACTTACTTCCGTTCCCCTTGGATTGAATTGTGCCAGGCGGTGAACTTCTATGAACATAGGGTTCAGGTTCATGTCTTTGATAGCGAGATAAGCCGGGTTGAATCTTTCTACATGTCCTACCTGCATTTTAATATTGGCTTCCCTTACCATGCTAACCAGATCACGACCTTCCTGAATAGTAAAAGCAAGTGGTTTTTCAACGAAAACATGTTTTCCTTTGCGAATGGCTTGCATGCAAATGGCGAAATGAAGATCGGTTGGTGTAATTACATCTATAATATCGCAGGCGTCCATTAATTTGTCTTCATCCAAATATCTTTTTAACCCATATTCCTCCGTTACTGCTTTTGCGATATCATTATTCGGGTCAAAGAATCCGACCAGTTTCACGCCTTCGATTTCTTTCCAGTTATTGATATGAAATTTGCCCAGGTGACCTGCTCCAAAGACGCCTACTTTCAACATAATAATGGCTTTAATAATAAATGGTAAATATAATTATTCAATGAAGTAAAAATGACTAATGGAGGAATATGTGGATATTCTTTGTTCTCATCAAGCGAATATTTCGGTGTTTTCCACTGCGGTCAATGGCTTTGTTTCCAATAATGTTTTCTCACAAGCCTCGGCATGGGGTAATTCGTAGTGGAAAAAGAATTCCATAGTATGGATTTTCCCTTCTAAAAAAGCTTCTGAGAAAGTACTAAAATCCTTTTTTGCTAATAAGTCCGCTGCTGCATCTGCCTGTTTTAACCATTGCCATCCTATTACGATATATCCGGCCATTTCCATAAATACGCTTGCATTGGCCAGGTCCTGGCAGTGTCACCATTCAACAGGTATTTACTCAGATGCCATAAAACATTTTCTAATCTTTTCCATTCCGTAGTAAGAGTGAGTGCATAGGGTAGCAGAATGGGATTGACAGAAGCTTTTTCACAGGTATCCTGAATCGTTTGTCCTAATAGCCGCAATGCTTTTCCATTATTCATAATTACTTTCCTACCCAGCAGGTCGACCGATTGAATGCCGGTGGTGCCTTCGTATAGGGACATAATTTTCAGGTCTCTATAATGTTGTTGTACAGGAAAATCTGTTGTAAATCCGTAGCCTCCTAAAATTTGAATGGCCAAAGCCGCTGAACGTGTTCCTTGTTCAGAAGAGTAGGTTTTTACAATGGGGGTTAATATTTCAAGCAATAGAAAACAGGTATCTCTTTCTTCATTTTCGCTGGCATGGGTAAGATCATATAAGCGATTGCATTCCATGGCTAAAGATAATGCCCCTTCTACAATGGCTTTTTGGGTGAGTAGCATTCTTTGCACGTCTGCATGGTGTATGATCAAAATGGGGGGGTTGGTGGGGTCTTTCTCATTGGGTAATCTTCCCTGAGGTCTTTCCATTGCATATTGCACGGAAGCCTGATATGCTGCCATGGCAACCGATGCAGCGCATTGCCCAACGCTGATTCTCGCACCATTCATCATTTGAAACATATACCCCAATCCCTTATGCTGTTCTCCTAATAAAAACCCATGACAGTCGTTATTATCACCAAACGATAAATGTGTGGTGGAATATCCTCGTTGTCCCATTTTCTGGAAGTCACCTGCGCAATACACATCGTTATAAATAAGATTGCCTTCTGCGTCGGGTCTGAATTTTGGAATTATAAATAGTGAAATTCCTTTGATACCGGCGGGAGCGCCTTCTATCCTGGCAAGGGTAAGATGAACGAAATTATTACAGGCATCATGCTGGCCGCCGGAAATGAAAATCTTTTGCCCTTTTATTGAATAATATCCTTTATTCGTTGGGTAAGCAGTTGTGATAATATTAGTTAAGGAACTACCTGCCTGAGGTTCAGTAAGGGCCATCGTTCCTTGCCATTCTCCAGAAAATATTTTCGGAACATAGGTTGCAATCTGTTCATTACTACCAAAACTGGTAATCAATCCTGCTGCCCCGGAAGAAAGACCCAGATACCCCTGCACTCCGTTATTAGCTGCCTGAAAAAGATGATGCCCGGTATTGAATATCATTTCAGGAAGCTGGAGGCCTCCATTTTCAAAGGAAGCTGAGCCGCCAATCCAATGTTGTTCAGCTGCAAATTGGATTATTTTTTTTAGTTGAGGATGTGTCGTAACGCCGCCTTTTCCGTCATATTTTGCGGGTGTTTCATCCATCTCTTTGAAAAAGGGGAACAATTCCTGTTCGGCAAAAAGTTCTGCCGATTCAATGATCATCCAGGCTTGCTCTTTATCGAGGTGTGCAAAACGCGAATATGTAAAAAGCTCCTCAATATGATGTACTGTAAAAAGTAGAAACCTGAGGTGGTTCATATTTGTGAATCTTGCCATGGTGCAACTTTTAGATAAACGAGATTTTATAAATGGTGCCTGACGGGGTATTTTAGGTGATATTTTGGTACCGGATTTTTATATATAATTCTTTACCAGTATTGAATTTACATGGATTCTTTGAAAGTTGGATAGGTGTTTCAAGAAGTATAGTTATGCTAGTATGTTGATATAGAAGTAAATAAACTTTGTATGTTTAGTAGCACTGTAATCGCCCTTTAAAAACCAATTATTCACCAACCATCAAATAAATCGGCATTCTGGTATAATTTTATGGCATCATTGGTTTGCCTTTTTGTAACCTTGTATTAATGTAGGGTAAACTATGATAGTTAATTAAAAATAAGTACTTTACGAGTGCAACAGCATTTTATATAAACAAAAATTAATATGTTGATATAATTTGGGCGTAAAAGAGAATTTTAATTGGAGAAAAAACAGCAAATGATCAGAAAAGTACTTTGTGTTGATGATGATAGTATTTCGCTTACTATATCTCAGCTTTTGTTAAAGCGGACAGGCTTTGCTGCTGATGTAGATACAGCGATTGATGGAAGTGATGCATTGGATTATTTTGAAAAATTATTTGCCGCGAATTCTTCGCCAGCAGAAGCTGCACCAGAATTAATTTTACTGGATATAAATATGCCTGTAATGAATGGATGGGATTTTTTGCAGGAATATATGCCCTTATATGCTTCCCGTTTGCCAGCCACCAAAATAGTAATTTTGTCTTCAACAATTGATCCTGAAGATTTTGCATTGGCTAAACAATACCCGGTTGTTATCCAATTTATCAGCAAGCCATTGAGTATTGAAAATCTGGATGAGTTGAAGTCTAATGAACTCATCCAGCCATATTTCTAAAAAGCGGTATTAGCAGGAATTAACAAAAGGGGGCGAAAAAGCAGAAAAATCGAAGAAAATGAGGTTAATCTGCGACTTTTTTTGATGTTTGAAAATATCTTGTTTTTTTCTTACTAGATTGCGGATTATTTGAGAGCAGGTAACAAAATTATTTTGGGTTATGACAATTGAAAATTTTAAGACATTAACATTAGAGCAGAAACTGACCGAGATCAAGTATCATGCAGAATTCCTGGGTTCTTACGAACGTAACGGCGAGCACAATGGCCCAAAAGTGCCTGGTGATATCTTTGCGTTGTATGATTTTTGGGTATATCTAAGTGATGATGAGGAAACGGTTATTCCTTCCAGGAGAAATCCATTGAACCCATAATTTCCGGTAATTCATTTTTTTAAATTAATCTTGAGGACCGATTTTTTTTGGGACGGTTTTTAAGGAGTAGACATGTATGTTGAATACTCAAAAAATACTGTTTACCAAATAGCAAAATTATCCGATAGTCATTTTATTGATAAACTTTTATAATTGCTCATTCGCTTCTCTAGAATATTTCATGACTGCTTTTTTCATCTTTAGCAGTTATATAATTCTTTAGCTTTTCAATGGAAAGCATACCGGAATATAATGAGTTCTGGTATACGCTAACGCTTAGTTTGCATTTATGCTGTTTATTCATTCTGCTCGCATTATAGACGAATCAGGCTTTTTGAACAATTGTAGCACGATAATATATCCAGCCAGATCAGCTATTGAAAGGCGCTTTTTTGCCACAAATGCGGCCGTTTTTTGATAAATTTGCTTTTGTTTAGAGCAAATTGTTTAACATTGAATAGTGTTAGAATTCACTCTGTTGACTTATGACAAATGTTTTGATAATTGATGATCATGAAGTGGTAAGGGCAGGCCTGATCTTAGTTTTGCGTTCACAATTTCAGCCTAAGTTGATTAAAGAAGCTGGAAATGAAAAGCAAAGTCTTGGGCTGATAAAAGATATTGTTTTTGACCTTATTTTTCTTGATTTGAATATGCCCGATAGCGATCCTTTGAGGCTGATTCATTATATAAAAACATGTCAGCCGAATACCCCTGTTCTGGTATTTACTATGCAAGAGGAATCGGTATACGCAAGAAGATTTTATGCATTAGGTGTAAAGGGTTTTATCAACAAGGCAAGTGCAAACAATGAGATTGTTACAGCTATTAAAACAGTGCTTCAAAACCGTGTTTATATCAGTAACTATTTAAAAGTTTTATTGGCTGAATCAATAGTGAGTGGTGGCACGTACAACCCATTTGATTTATTAAGCGATAGGGAGTTTAAAGTGGCCAAAGATTTAATTGGAGGAAAATCAATTGCTGAAATTGCTTCCAATCTGAGTATTGATAAATCAACTGTTTCAACTTATAAAGGAAAAGTATATGAGAAAATGGGGATTACCAATAATAATCTGGCAGAATTAATTGAGGTTGCCAGAATGTATAAAGTAATTTAAGTAAAATGAGTTGCCATTATTTATTATGATGGTAACTTGAACGAAAGCATGTAAATAGGTTTTGGAGTCTATCAGCTATTGTAACGCTAAGCAATTTTTTTAGAGGTAGGAACAATTTGTAAATGACCTTGAGAAACCCGGCGGATCTGAGTTTTTCAAAAAAATATGAATTTTAAATGGATAGACCGGTATAAAACAGAGATTCGGGTAAGATGAATTGGATTTAGCTTTCTTTTTTATAATTTTATCGGATTATGCAGCATTTCTTGATTATAGATGATATCGCGTTAATACGGATGGTTACAAGGAAAATGATTTTGAAACATTATCCCGATGCTATTTTTGGAGAAGCTGAGAATGAAGTACAGGCGATGGATCTTCTTCAGAAAAACCAATTCGATATTATCATCCTTGATCTGAATATGCCCAATAGTAAGCCTACACCAATTATTGAGTTTGTAAATCAGCACCGGCCTTCAGCTTCAATTATTATTTTAACTTCAGTAGAGGAAGGGTATGGTACAATGGATTATTACCAGATGGGCGTGAAAGGGTACGTTCATAAATCACGACAAGGTGCTGAGCTGATAACAGCGATTAATACTGTAGTAGCAGGTGGAGTTTTTAAAAGTGATACTTTACTTGGTTTTTTAAACCAGACACAATTTTTTAGACCGGTTTTTTATCCAAGGGGAAGGGAAAAAGCCTGAATAACGAGATGCAGGAGCTGGTTTTTGAGGAATAAATATAATCTCCTGCTAATGTGTCATTTTTTTTGTATTTTTCAATAAGTTTATAAGCTAATTGTAAATTTTTAGATAGTAATTACAGATAAGGATAAAGCAGAATAGATTGGGTATTTGTATTTTTCAATTACAATCACTTACTTAAGTAATGCAATAATGCCTAGTTTCCTAATTGTTGATGATCATTCAGTGGTTCGCGCGGGTATTAAGCTGATCATAAAACAGCATTTTACTGAAAGCCATATTGAAGAGGCAGAGAATGAAAAACAGGCGATTGAGCTTTTGCGCAATCATCCCTTTGATCTTATTTTAATGGATTTGAATATGCCCGACAGTGATCCTAACAGACTTATTCAATACATTACTTCCAACCATCCCAAAACAAGTATCATCGTCCTAACTATGAACGATGAAAATGTATACGCAAGAAGATTATTTAAACTAGGTATAAAAGGGTTTCTCCATAAATCATCTGAAAATGATGAAATATTAAAAGCGATTGAGCATGCATTAATGAAGCGTATATATATGAGTGAAAATTTGAAGCAGGTTTTGGCTGAATCATTATTTACCGGAGGAACAGATAATCCCTTTGATAACCTTAGCGACAGAGAGTTTCAAGTGGCAAAGGAATTACTTACAGGAAAAAGTATTACAGAAATCGCTGATTCATTAAGCATCCATTCTTCAACTGTTTCTACTTATAAAGGAAAGGTATTTGAGAAGTTGAAAATTCCTAACAATAACCTTGTAGAATTGATGACAATTGCGCGACAGTATAAGATAATTTAAGTTAGTTTTCGTGAATCAATTCTGATTAGAGAGTCTCGATGCAGAGTCAAAAAATATAATTTTTATAAATCTTCTGCTACTTAATTCCTGCTAACTAATTCTGAAGAATATTGTGGAATTGATAATTCAGGAATACAAATAATCCAGTGTTAATAATCTAAAAATTTAAACAGGAAGTTTAACGGTTATTTTGCTTCCTTTGCCTTCTGCACTAACTATCTGTATATTCCCTTTCATTTTTTGAACAAGATCATAAACGATTCTATACCCAATCTGTGTACTTTCAGATGTTTTTTTAGTAATCACTCCGTTTTCAAGTTCAATTATTTTTTCAGGATTGATTCCATAGCCTGTATCGGCAATGGTAACAAACTGGTGCCGGTCAGTTGCATAACCTGAGATAGTGATACTTCCTTTGGGTGTATTCTTGATAGCATTATCCAATAAATTCCGCAATACAATTAATAAAAGACTAAAATCTGTCCTGAGAACCAGGCTATCCGGACTTTGGAATTCAAAATCAAGTCCTTTTTCATTTGCCATCTTGATATAAACGGCGCATGAAGTTCTGATAAACTCGTTTAATGGTTGAATTGTATAGGTTAATCTGAAATTTTGTTGGGTGCTATTGAGCCATTGTAAAAGGTTTATGACAAAATTGGTGATATCGAAACTGGTATGATATAGTTCGAATGTTAGCCTTTCGAGGTCTTCTTTTGAAAGGGTAGAATGGGTTTCATATAAAGAAGTGGCAATTTTATGAACGAAAGTGAGCGGAGATTTCAAATCATGCATCACAATACTGATAATTCTTTCCCTAAAAGCAAGGTTATTAGTCAATTCTATCTCGTTTGCCTCCAGTTGTAACATCGAATACCTAAGCTCTTCGGTTTTGGCGGCAACCATCTCTTCAAGGTTTTTTTCCCTTTTTCGCAGTGTTTTGACCAAAATGAAAACAATTATCAGAATACTGACGATTATGGCTATCACAATGTACTCAGCCAGGCCAAAACTGGCGAAAAGGTTCAACAAAAACTGCTTTCCGACGGGTATGCGGACGAGAAAAATTGCGTTACTAGGGAACATTGTATAAAGGTGGTAAAAAGAAAGATATGATTTAATTTGGAAATTGAATTAAAAATTAGTTAGTTAGCTGCTTAATATAGCTGTATAGCTATGTTCAATATGTGTCATTAGCTGTTTATTACTACCTTAATTGCCTACAAATTTGTAGAATATTAGCGGTTTTAGGTTTGTTATATAGTATCATGGCTAGCTATGATACAAATATTTTTGAATTCATGTAGTGTTAAAAAAGTTTTGATACCAATTATTTTTTTGGTGAGCATATACTTTCTTCAGCTATCTGCATTCAAAAGATAATAGATGAAAAGATGTTTTGTTACGTATCTGATTGAACATCTATCTTCTATTTAAGTAAATTGACATTATGTGATATAAAATATAGGGTTACAATAACAGTAAACAAAATGGTGATATTGCCACAGGGATATTTATATCCTTATGGTGTATCATTTATCTATTTAGTATTACTGAAGGGGAGTTTTAGAATTTTTAAATAGTGATTGCATATATATTAAATAAGTATCGATGATTGGAAATTTAAAAAACAGTTAGTAAGATCAAGTCATTGTTCAACATACCGCTCATGAGAAAAAC
>CAIYKV010000180.1 GCA_903926855.1 uncultured Bacteroidota bacterium
AGGGTGCTTTGTTGCCCTTGGGTAGTGATCGGGAACACGGAAGCCATAAAGGATATGCATTAGGTAGTATTGTAGATATTTTTTCAGCGGTACTCAGCGGTGCTTCTTATGGTCCATGGGCACCACCATTTCCCGCTTATGTGGCTATGCCTGAAAATATGCCTGGCAAAGGGTTAGGGCATTTTTTTGGTGCTATGCGAATCGATGCGTTTCGTTCTGCGGATGAATTCAAATCACATATGGATAACTGGATACAAAGATTTCGATCGGCAACCCCTGCGCCAGGCCATGAGCGTGTGCTAATTCCAGGCGATCCGGAACGGGAGATGGAAATGATCAGGATGAAAGAAGGTATTCCTTTGGTGGATAGTGTAGTGGAAGATCTCAGGGTTATTGCACAAAAATTCTCACTCAGATTCTGAACTATTTCTCATGAATTTACTTAAAAGAAAACTACGAATGTTGCATGGTTTTCTATTCATGATTCTTCTCTTTTGTGTGAATATGGGTATTGCTCAGTCGAATACAAGCATACTCAGTAAGCAACCCAGCAATCTTCGAAAATGGCTTACCCAGAAAACATGGGATGAATTATTTCCTAACCGCCATGGATACCTGCCAAAACAGCGGAAAAATAAAAATGATTTTTATTCATTCAAAGCTTTTCTGGGAGCTGCTGATCTATTTCCCTTATTTCTTTCTGAGGAAGATACTGTTTTACAAAAACGTGAGTTATGCGCTTTCCTGGCAAACATGGCATATGAAACCGGGGGAGGATGGGTAGAAGCACCTGGTGGGTATTACAAATGGGGCTTGTTTTATATTGAAGAAAAAGGTTGCGAAAAAGGATGCCCACAATATGCAGATCCCAACAAACCCAATTTTCCTCTAGTGGATAGCCAGTCATACCATGGAAGAGGTGGATTACAAATCAGCTGGAATTATAATTATGGTCAGTTCAGTGAAACCTATTTTGGAAATAAAGAAACACTTTTAAAAAACCCAGGTTTGGTTTCTGCGGATCCCGTACTTGCATTCGCCTCCGCTATCTGGTTTTGGATAACGCCTCAATATCCCAAACCTTCCTGTCATGCCATTATCAGTAATACATGGAGTCCCAGCATAAAAGATATTGCCGGTGGAAGGGTACCCGGTTTTGGATCGGTGGTGAATGTAATCAATGGAGGTATTGAATGTGGTAAAGAACCATTGGAAGGCACACAATTCAGGTATGGATATTACGAGTTCTTTTGTAAATATTTTCAGGTAAGTACCGGCGATCATGCAGAATGCAGTTCACAAAAGCCTTTTGGGCAATAAGATAACTTATTGATAGTAAAGCGAATCCTGTTGCAGAACTAAGACTCCTGACCCTTATTTTACAATTCTTCCCCATTTTTTTCCATATACAGCTTACATTTGCCACTCTTTTTATAACCATAAAAAATCGGGGAGGGGGTTTCACATGAAAGTAATGAAGTTTGGAGGCACCAGTGTTGGAAAGCCGGAACGTATGCACCAGGTATCTCAATTGATTACCAGAGATACAGAACCTAAGATCGTTGTATTGAGCGCATTAAGTGGAACTACCAATTCATTGGTAGAGATCAGTAATTCCTTAGCGCTTGGCGACAGATCAGCAGCAAAACAAAAGATTGATAAACTGGAAGCACATTACCAGGGTTTTGTAAATGAATTATTGCTAAAAGAAGCTACCCGTGCAAAAGGGTTTGCGGTAGTATCAGAACATTTTGAATTCCTGAATATCATTTTACGGATATCCTTTAGTGAAGCGTTGAATAAAGATATCCTGGCACAGGGTGAATTGCTGAGTACAAAATTATTCAGTGCTTACCTGGAAGAGCAGGGGGTTGATCATATGTTGTTACCGGCTTTGGAATTTATGACCATTGATCAGAATGAAGAGCCGCAATTGGGTAGTATCAAAATAAAACTGAGCCAGTTATTACAACAGAATAACCAGAAGAAATTATTTATCACCCAAGGGTATATCTGTCGCAACGCCCGTGGTGAAGTAGATAATCTGAAACGTGGTGGTAGCGATTATACGGCTTCTTTGATTGCAGCGGCTATTCATGCTTCTGTTTGTGAAATATGGACAGATATTGATGGCATGCATAACAATGATCCAAGAATCGTTGACAAGACGAATGCCATTGAACAACTGAGTTTTGATGAAGCGGCTGAGTTGGCTTATTTCGGTGCTAAGATTCTGCATCCAACCTGTATCTGGCCAGCCCAACTGGAAAATGTCCCGGTAAAACTGTTGAATACCATGCAGCCTGATGCCAATGGAACCGTGATTAGTAAAGAAGCCGGTAGTACAGGTGTAAAAGCGGTAGCAGCCAAAGATGGTATTATCGCTATTAAGATCAAGAGTAGTCGTATGTTACTTGCTTATGGTTTTCTGAGAAAAGTATTTGAAGTATTTGAGAAGTACAAAACATCCATTGATATGATCACTACTTCTGAAGTGGCTGTATCTGTTACCATTGATACGGATATTGCACTGAAAGAAATCGTGAAAGAACTTGAACCTTTTGGAACAGTGGATGTAGAAAGAGACCAGACAATCGTATCCATTGTAGGAAATGAAATTGCGCAAACTGAAGATGTATTACAGAAACTGTTTAATTCAGTAAATGAAATACCGGTTACGATGGTTAGCTATGGAGGAAGTACTCATAATATTTCTCTGCTGGTGCCCAGTTCTTATAAAACAAAAACACTGCAATTGTTGAATAAGGGATTGTTTGGGTTATAATTTTATAGGGTAGGAATAACTTAAAGGAAAACCGCTGCAAGTATCTGGCAGCGGTTTTTTTCTGGGAAAGAACTACAACTTCTAATAGTAATCGATTTTTCTAGTGAAAGGCCTAGAAAAAGAAAACCCCAACCAATAGGTCAGGGCTTCTTCTTCTCATAAAATATCCTTATTAAACGATCAGCAAAGCATCTCCGTAACTAAAGAAACGGTATTTATCTTTGATTGCTTTTTTATAAGCTTCCATCGTTAAATCATAACCGGCAAATGCACAGGTCATAATCAGCAGGCTGGTTTTTGGCAAATGAAAATTAGTTACCAGACTGTCTGCAACATTGAATTTGTAAGGAGGGTGAATAAAGTGATTGGTCCATCCTTCACTGGGTTTTAATAATTTCTGTGCTGTAAAACTACTTTCCATCGCACGCATGGTAGTGGTTCCAATAGAGCAGATACGATGACCGGTTTCTTTTGCTTTATTTACAATATTGCAGGCCTGTTCATCAATCGCATAATATTCAGCATCCATCTTATGTTTACTCAGGTCTTCCACTTCAATCGGACGGAAAGTGCCTAAGCCTGTATGCAAAGTAACTTCAGCAAAACGGATACCCTGTATCTCACAACGTTTGATCAATTCTTTACTAAAGTGTAAGCCAGCGGTTGGGGCAGCTACTGCCCCTTCATGCTTGGCATAAACGGTTTGGTAGCGTTCTTTATCTTCTTCATCAGGTTTGCGTTTGATGTATTTAGGCAAAGGTGTTTCACCCAAATGTTCCAGCATTTTTTTGAAACTTTCATCATCATCATCCCATAAAAAACGAATGGTACGACCGCGACTGGTGGTATTATCGATTACTTCAGCAACCAGTTCTTCATTTTCTCCGAAATATAATTTATTGCCTACACGAATTTTTCTTGCGGGATCAACAATTACATCCCATAAACGGTTGGGTTTATTCAGTTCACGAAGCAGGAACACTTCGATTTTAGCACCTGTTTTTTCTTTGCGGCCATACATTCTTGCCGGAAATACCTTGGTGTTGTTAACGACGAATACATCTTTGTCGTCATAATATTCCAGAATATCCCTGAAGTGCTTATTTTCCATATGCCCGCTCTTACGGTCAACAACCATCATCCGGCTGTCTTCTCGTCTTTTGGTAGGGTTCTGTGCAATCAGGTTAAGTGGAAGGTCAAACTTGAATTGAGATAATTTCATGTGTCTAATCCTGTTTTATATGATAGCCACACTCAGTTTGTCGTCCCGCCCCTCTTGGCGGGGGGCGACTCGCTTCATGTTACGGCATGAATTTCGGAAGTCGGCAAAGGTAAGGTAAGCGTCGCAAAGCGCCAATTTGAAATAGCCATCCCTGTTTTTTGGGCCAAAATCGGTCAGATACCTCTTGGAATTGACTCGATAAGGCCTCTTGTGTACGCTTTTTGGGGATTATGGTAGACTTGTTCTGCTGAACCGATTTCTTCAATTTTTCCCTTGTTCATCACCATTATCCGGTCGCTGATATAGCGTACAACCGATAGGTCATGTGATATAAAAACAGCCGTATAACCGAATTCCTTTTTCAGATCATTCAATAAATTAAGCACCTGGGCCTGTACACTTACATCCAGGGCAGAAACACTCTCATCGCAGATCAGAAATGAGGGTTGCAGGGCAAGAGCCCGGGCAATTACAATACGTTGCCTTTGGCCACCGCTGAATTCATGCGGATACCGATGATAATGTTCTGGTTTCATCCCTACTTTTTCTAGTAATTCCATTACTCTATCTTTTCTTGCAAGCCGATTGGGTATAATACCATGTACCAGCAAGGGTTCGGAAATAGCATCACCTACACGGATTCTTGGATTCAGTGATGAGAATGGATCCTGAAAAATAATCTGCATTTCTTTTCGGATGGATAGCATGGTTTTTGGGTTAGCAGTACGCAGATCAAATCCTTTGTATTGAATACCGCCTGCAGTCGCATCTATCAATCGTAAAATCGTACGGCCAAGTGTGCTTTTTCCGCAGCCGGATTCTCCTACCAATCCCAGGGTTTCTCCTTCGTAAATATCAAAACTGATATCATCTATCGCTTTTGTATACGTAGTAACCTTACCCAGAAAAGATTTTTGTGATGGAAAATATACTTTCAGGTTTTGGATGGAAAAAATTCTATTGCCAGACTCAGATGGAATGGGTTGGCTATATTGGATGGCCTGAGATCCATCACCCAAAATGGATTTTTTTTCAATAATGATTCCTTCTTCATTTTCTTCCATAAAATCACCGACCACAGGGAGCCTTTCCCCTTTTTTGTGAAGAACGGTTCTGCAGGCAAGTAAGGCACGGGTATAGGGATGTTTCGGATTTTTAAATAGTTCGTTAGTACTTTTTTGTTCTACAATTTTCCCCTTATACATAACCGCCACCCTGTCCGCAATTTCTCCTACAATACCCAGATCATGGGTTATAAAAATGACACCCATCTGGTTCTGGATCTGAAGTTCTTTTATGAGTTGCAGAATACTTTTTTGCACAGTTACATCCAATGCCGTGGTGGGTTCATCGCAAATCAATAAGGAAGGGTTACAACTCATAGCCATAGCAATCATCACTCTTTGTTTTTGTCCACCGCTTAACTGGTGGGGATAGCGATGAAAAATATGGGCAGGGTCGGGCAATTTTACCTTCTCAAAAAGGGAGATCGTATGTTCAATAGCAGTCGATTTTGGCATCGGGTTATGCAATCGGATGGCTTCCATAACCTGGTAACCGCAGGTAAGAACAGGGTTTAAGGAACTCATGGGTTCCTGAAAAATCATGGCCACCTGGTTCCCCCTGATGGATGGCAATTGCTCCCTCGGAATTTGTAAGATATCAATACAATCAGCCCCTGGAGTTAATAAAATTTTTCCCGATGTGTATTTTGCAGGCGGAGTATTTAATAATTGTAGAATAGATAATGCAGTAATTGATTTTCCAGACCCGGATTCTCCAACAATTGCAAGTATTTCTCCTCTAAAAACAGATATATCAATATTTTGTAATGCTTTTCTGGCAATCTTATTGTTTACAAAATCAATGGAAAGGTCCTGTATGTCTAGGATTTTGTGTGGCATCAATAAATATAACCGGGATTTTTCAAATAGAAGAATTTCGTATCCGGATTCTATAAATATGTGAATAGACTTGTTGAAATTTAGCGATGCGAATTAAAGATTTTTTATAAACTCATTGCCCCCTTTCACTTACTTTTGCACTTACAGTTGTTAGTTTGGATGATGTGATAAGGGTAGATAGTAAAAAGAAAAACATGATTCGAAAATCCTGGTGGAAATTATTAAGTTTTGTCTTACTTGTATATACCTGTTCCTACGGATTTTTAGTAGATATTCCTTCCCCTCCCGGTGTTCCCCTGAAACAAACGATCCGAAATCTTTTTTTCCATGTACCCATGTGGATTTCCATGATGGTATGTTTAACCATATCATTGGTATATGCGATTCAATATTTGCGTAAGCAGGATACGATCTCCGAAATTTATTCAACCGAGTTCGCCAGGATGGGAACTTTTTTGGGCATACTGGGTTTATGTACAGGAATGATCTGGGCCCATTTTCAATGGGGCAAAGCCTGGAGTGGCGATGTAAAACAAAATGGAACGGCCATTGCCTTGCTGATCTATTTCGCCTATTTTGTTTTAAAAGGCAGTCTGCATGATGAAGAAAAACAGGCAAGGATTGGAGCGATTTATAATGTATTTGCTTATTTCATGTTATTCCCAACGCTTTGGATTTTGCCGAGACTAACGGAAAGCCTCCATCCTGGCGGAATGGGCAGCGATGGTAACCCTGGATTGAACCCCAAAGATACCACCAATGATATGAGAAGTGTAATGTATCCGGCATTTATTGGCTGGACATTACTCGCTGTTTGGATCACTACCCTGCGAATTCGGGTACAAATTATTGAACATAAAAAACTGGCAAATGAATAAAGTATTCAGAATTTTATTGGTAATGCTGACTGTTTTACCAGCCATTGGTAGTAAGGCACAAACCATTACGACAGATCCGGTAGATTTTATGCATAGCAATGGTAAGATTTATGTGGTAGTGGCAGTTGTAATCACGATTTTACTGGGTTTATTTTTTTATCTGTTTACCATTGACAGAAAAATCAGTAAGCTGGAGAAAAAATAGGATCCATTAAGGGTATCATTTGTTTCAGCCAATTCATCATATTACC
>CAIYKV010000181.1 GCA_903926855.1 uncultured Bacteroidota bacterium
ATCATAAAAATCTTCCTTCCAGAAAAGATTCAGCTTCCACTCGTAATCGCTCCTGTAATCACAATTCCAATTAATTTTTTCACCCAGGTAAAGTTCACCCGAACTTCTATAACCACATTTCCGATCTGGGGTACTTTCTGGTAGCTGCCATCTTTTTGGGGGGCATAGCCAAAACCATCACTGCCTATTACAGTTCCTGCATGTACGGTAACATTTTTACCAATTACACAGTCAAAATATACTTTTACGCCAGCATGTAATATGGTATTATCGCCAATGCTCACATTATTACCTAATACTACGCTGGGAAAAAGTTTTACATTATTTCCGACCCGCACATTTTCGCCGATATATACGAAAGCACCGATAAAATTATTTTCACCCAGGGTTGCCGAATCAGCAATATAAGAAGGTTGTTGAATACCGGTTAACTGTTGGGTAATCAATTCCTGGTATTTGGCAAGAAGTGTTGCGAAGGCTGTATAAGCATCTGCAACCCGTAAAAGTGTGGCAGATACCGGCTGTTTCAACTCCAATGATTCATTAATGATGATAATAGAAGCTTTTGTGTGGTATAGGTATTCTTCGTATTTGGGATTGGCCAGAAAAGACAACTGGCCGGGTTTTGCTTCCTCGATTTTACCAAAACTGGATACTGAAACAGATGTATCACCCTCGAGCTTTCCATTGACCAATATGGCTATTTGTGCGGCGTTAAATTGCATAAAGCAGGTTTAGATTCATCAACTACGGTTATGTTAAACGTGAGTCGCAAGGCGTAAACATGGAAATAACCTGCGTCTTACGATTGACGAATTAGCTACATCTATGCCTGGCATAGCACTAGGTTAGCGAACAAATGTAAAATTTTTTAACGGGTGCGGAAAGATTTTGATGAATTAATGCATTATCGATCCGCGAAATATCGGTAACCGAGCCATCCTTAAACAAAATATTGATCCTTTCATCCCGGGTTTGGTAGAGTGTGTTGGTTGCCTCCCCGGTAAAGCAGAAATAAGGGATCTCGGCTTCTGTAACACCAAACCGGTTCATGGCCTCGATTTGTTTTTCCCTGATAAAATCGGGTTCAAAGGGTTCTGCCTGTATCCTGGATTTGTACAGCTTTCTATCCAGAAACCGCCTGCATAGAAGGGCGAGGATTGGATCGGGATGCTGGCTCCATCGTTTGATGGCATGCATCACATCATGGTCATCAATGGCACAAAATTTTTCCAGGCTTTCTCTGTCCATTTCCCCGGTAAACTCGCCCAGGAAATAGTCAAGCATGGATAGTGTTTGCAGCATGGGATCCTCTTTTGAATAAAGTGACCTAACACGCTCCAGTATTTTCACCATCATTTTTTCGGCCGATAATACCGTTTTATGTAAATATACCTGCCAGTACATCTGTCTTCTGGCCACCAGAAATTTTTCCACACTATAGATCCCTTTCTCTTCTACCATTAACTGACCCTCATGAACTACGAGCATTTTCAGGATCCGGTCATAACCAATTACCCCTTCGCTTACACCCGAATAAAAACTATCCCTGCTGAGGTAATCCATTCGATCCACATCCAGTTGTCCGCTGATCAGCTGATGCAGAAAAGGTTTGGGATATTGATCTGTGAAGATGCGTATGGCAAGACTAAGCTCCCCATTCATTTCCTCATTCAATACTTCCATGATCTGTAGTGAAAGCTGCTCGTGGGTAACGCCTTTTACCAGAATATTTTCCAGGGCATGTGAAAAAGGGCCATGACCAATATCGTGGAGAAGGATGGCTGCTTTTACTGCTGTTTCTTCTGCTTCGGTTATATCAACCCCTTTACTTCTTAATTCAATGACTGCATTACTCATCAGGTGATAGGCGCCCAGCGAATGATGTAAGCGTGTATGAACCGCCCCTGGGTATACCATCGAAGCCATGGCCATTTGCTGGATACGGCGTAATCTCTGGTAATAGGGATGGGCAAGGATCGAAAAGATCAATGGATGATTAATCGTAATAAAACCATATACCGGGTCATTGATGATTTTTCTTTTCGTCAGCGCCATACCTGTTGTTGAATTGTTAAATCAATTATTTGCAGCAGAAACAAAAGTACAAATAAGATAGCCTAACTGCTGAATGAAATAGATTTACAGTATCCGTTAGCCAAACCCCTTTCTATCGCATTGAGTTCTACACATTGATAATTTACTTATTTTACTTTTAAAAGTTTGCGTGTAATGGTTTGAAATGCCTTTTGGTAACTGAACCTTATTCTGATAATCAGGGCCAAACCCCAAACACCAAACACCAAACCAAAAAGATGGCTTCAGTAAAAATTTTATGGGTAGATGACGAAACCGAGAGCCTGCAATCACAGAAACTATTTCTTGAACACAAGGGGTATGAAGTGTTTACCCTTACAAATGGATTTGATGCGATTGAATATGTAAAATCACATCCGGTTGATCTGGTTTTGATGGATGAGTCAATGCCGGGTATTACCGGATTGGAAACGCTTGGCCGTATCAAAGAAGTGAATGCGCAGATACCCATTGTGCTGATAACCAAAAATGAGACTGAAAATCTGATGGATGATGCAATTGGCAGTCAGATAGCCGATTACCTGATCAAACCGGTAAATCCTAACCAGGTATTGCTGAGTATCAAAAAAATCATTGATAATAAAAGACTGGTTGCCGAAAAAACAACCACAGCTTATCAGCAACAGTTCCGCGACCTGTTTATGGCTTTGAACAATAATCCTGATCACAATGAATGGATGGAGATATACAAAAAGATTGTGTATTGGGAACTGGAAATGGAGAAAAGTGAGAGTCCTGAAATGAGAGAAGTATTCCAGGCACAAAAACAGGAAGCGAATAGCGAGTTCTGTAAATTTATTAGTAAACAGTATACTTCCTGGCTCAATCCAAAGAGTTTTTCTGCTCCGATTATGAGTCATCATATTTTTCAGTTCAAAGTATTACCCCATCTGGAAAAAGGAATACCTGTTTTTTTTATTTTGATCGACAATCTTCGCTACGACCAGTGGAAAGCCATACAACCGATTTTTTCAGAGAGTTTCCGGGTAACAGAAGAAGATAGTTTTTATTCTATACTGCCAACGGCTACCCAATATTGCCGGAATGCTATCTTTTCAGGCCTGTTGCCGGTTGATATTGAAAAGCAATTTCCGGGTCAATGGAAAAATGATGATGATGAAGGAGGAAAAAACCTGTTTGAGGAAGAATTTTTCAAAGCGCAGTTAAAACGGATGAAAAAAGAAGATACCCGTTTCAGTTATCATAAAATTCTTAACCATAGTGATGGACAGCAACTCGTAAGTAATATTCATAACCTGCTGGAAAATGACCTGAATATTATTGTATATAATTTTGTTGATATGCTCAGCCATGCCCGTACTGAAATGGAAGTACTAAAGGAACTGGCAAGTGATGAAGCCAGTTATCGCAGCCTTACCCGCAGTTGGTTTGAACATAGTCCCTTACACCAGGCGTTAAAAAAAATAGCAGATAAAAAATTAAGAATCATACTGGCTACGGATCATGGTAGTATTCGTGTGAAAACACCCCATAAAGTGATTGGTGATAAACAGACTACCACCAATTTACGGTATAAGCATGGGCGTAACCTGAATTTTGAGCCCAAAGATGTACTCGCATTCAAGGATCCCAAAGAAGCCGGCTTACCGGTACCCAATGTAAACTCCTCTTTTATTTTTGCCAAAGAAGACGGGTTTCTTTGTTATCCCAATAATTACAATCATTACGTAAATTATTATAAGAACAGTTTTCAGCATGGTGGGATCAGTCTGGAAGAAATGATTGTTCCCATTATTCAGATGGCGAGTAAAAATCTCGGGTAAACAACCCGTTATCAGAATACCCGTAAATTCTTTTAACCTTTTGTGGATAACTGACAATCCCTTTCAAATTACAGGGCTCTATTTTTGCATAGCGTTTAGAAATTTTCCACAACCCGAATGCCCATAGGCAATATGAAATACACACAAACCACTTTAGATAAATTAGCAGATATTCTTGGACAGTCAGAATATGTGGTCAGGTATGAAAGAGGTACTTTTCAAAGCGGATGGTGCCTGCTGGAAGCAAGACGAATTGTGGTGCTGAATAAATTTCTTAGCGTGGAGGGTAGAATCAATACCCTGATGGAAATTATCCCCCAATTATCTATCGACTTCGATAAGCTTACCCATGAGTCACAAAAATTATACGAAGAAGTCGTGAGAAAGTCCACTACACTTGTGTAATTGCGGTAAATACCCTAAGCACCATTTATTATTTGGCGTAGTTTTGATACGTGAGCATCCCTGTTTTAAACATCAATTTTCTTGGTTCGGGTACCAGTTCTGGCGTACCTATGATTTGCTGTGATTGCGAAGTCTGCACTTCTTTGGACAGTCACGACAAGCGCTTACGCAGCAGCATCCTTGTTCAGTCCGAAATGACCAGTTTGGTAGTAGATACGACTCCGGATTTTCGTTACCAGATGCTAAGAACCCATACACGTAAATTGGATGCCGTTATTTTTACGCATCCCCATAAGGATCATTTAGGCGGGCTGGATGATGTCAGGGGCTTTAATTTTTTTTCGGGGAAGCCCATGAATGTATATGCGAATTCTTTAACTGAGCAGGCGGTGAGAAGGGATTTTTATTATGTTTTTTCAGATAAAAAGTATCCGGGTGTGCCAGAATTGAATATGATTACCATTGATGCCGACAACCCATTTATGGTAGGCGATATCCCGGTTCAACCCATTGAAGTGATGCATCATAAAATGCCGGTACTGGGTTTCAGGTTTGGAGATTTTACCTATATCACAGATGCCAATCATATTGCCGATTCTGAGAAGGAAAAAATTCTTGGCTCAAAAGTGCTGGTTTTAAACGCACTTCGAAAAGAAGAGCATATGGCCCATTTTACGCTGGATGAGGCAATTGCCCTGGGAAGGGAATTGCGGGTACCGGAAGTATATTTTACGCATATCAGTCACCAATTAGGCAAACACCAAAAAATAAGCAGGGAGCTGCCGCAAGGTATGCACCTGGCATATGACGGTTTAACGATACGATTGTAACCCCTCTGATTACCTGGCATTGCTCATTACAAATGCCGGTTATGAAAAAAATATGGAAAGAGTATTTCAGTTTTAGTAAGAAAGAAAGAATTGCAGTATGGGTATTGTTGTTATTGATAACCCTTTTTATGGTGCTGCCCTATCTGATTCCTGATAAAGGAGAGCCGCCAGTTATTGATCCTTTATTACAAGATTTTGTTCAGGATAGAAAAAGAAACTATGCTGAAAAGGATAGTAGTGAATCACCCGAACCCAACATAGATCATAATGCAGCAATGGGAAAGAATGTATTTCCCTTTGATCCTAATCTGATTACCTGGGAAGAATGGAGACGTTTGGGACTGAGTTCCCGAACAGCGG
>CAIYKV010000182.1 GCA_903926855.1 uncultured Bacteroidota bacterium
GGTCGTATAGATTGGATACTGCCGGCGAAATACTGTTCTTACGCTTATTAAAAAACTCCCTGATCGCCCTTCTGTCCAGTTTTACCAAGGTATCCAGACGCAGCCTGTTTTGGCGGATCACGGCCGCAAACTGCGTATAATCTTTATCCTTGCCATAGAGAAATATCTCCTCACCTTGTGCATAGGAGAAAAGGTCGAGGTAAACAGAATATAGAAAATAAGGATCTTTTGAAGAAGAAGCGGCAATGTATCCTACGAAATTAGCTTCGCTTTCACTGGCATAACCCAGTTGATGTGCCATTTCATGACAGGTTATATAAGGAATCAGCACCCTTGGGATATCCGTACGAACCTGCGCCTCGCCGGTAAACGGATTGTAATACCCTGAAAAACCCAAATAATCTCCTATCCCACTAAACAAACTCCCCTTAACAGAAAGGTTACGATATTGTAAAAAAGGAAATCCGGTAGAAGCATTTTGGTAAGATCGAAAAGCTTCTGCATAAATAGTCTCCAGATTTTTTTCCTTTAATACAGTATCCGGCAACTGTTTTCGGTATGTATTTACTTTATCAATCAACTGGTTGGTTAATGAAGTAACTTCTTCCTTAGTATACGGCTGGGGGGAAATAGATAGCTGATAGGCAATACCCAAACGATCATAATTCAATGCCCAAATCAACTTGAAAATAATATATACCCAAAGTAGGAATGTAACCAGCCTGTAACAGAAATACCCGAATAATGCTTTTGAATATTGCTTTTTGATGATGATTCTAGCCAGTTTCAGGACCCTGATTACCAGGATAATCAGCAAAACCGAATACCCAATATCCCCAATACTAATAGGAATCCATCGGGTAATAACCCTGAGAATCAATGAAATATATGGATATAGGCCAACCGAATATCCCTTTTCAACCGCAGCCGGGAAAAGGGAGAATAGGCTGATTATCAGCGCCAAACAGCCTAAAATGACTAATCGCAGCCATTCTGACCTTGCTATAACAATTTTTTCATTCACAGAAACAAATATCCTACTAAATTGCACACCCTTCATTTTCCTCTGTTTGAAGCGGGTAGTCAATTTTACTTTGGCATTTACGGCGTTTTAGGCTACCTTTGCAAGCCCTTAAAAACCGTTATGAGTCAGCGCCGGGAATATGAGATAGCATTTGTGGGTTTGAAGCCGGGGATGCATGTATTCGAATACAGGGTGGAGGATAAGTTCTTTGTACCATATGGTGAACAGGATTTTACGAATTGTATCGCCAATATCAAGCTGAGTCTTGATAAAAAAAACGGCTTCATGCAATTGAAGTTCGATGTTGACGGAACAGTTGATGTGATTTGCGACAAATGTGGAAACACACTGCCCATGCAGCTTTGGGACGAATTCAACATCATTGTAAAAATCGTAGATGAACCAGAAGTGATGAACGAACAGGAAGAAGATCCTGATGTTTATTATATCAGTCGTGGTGAAAGTCATTTACATATGGCTGACTGGATCTATGAATTTATTAACCTGAGTATTCCTTTACAAAAAATGTGTAAAGAAGAAGAAATGGGTGGTGCAAAATGCAATATTGAAGTGCTGGAGAAATTGAGAAAGATGGAAGAGCAGGCACAAAAAGACAGCAATACAGTCTGGAAAGGGCTGGATCGCTTTAAAAATTTAGATTAATTTTTATATTATAAATTTCCAAATATGCCGAATCCTAAACGCAGACATTCACAACAACGCAGTGCCAAGAGAAGAACTCATTATGTGGCGCAGGAAGTAACCTTGAGCAAAGACAGCACTACCGGTGAAACACATGTACGTCACCGTGCGCATGTTAGCGAAGGTAAATTGTTCTACAAAGGTAAACTGGTAGCTGAAAAAGCTCCTTTAAAAGCATAACCTTTTAGTTCAACTTTTATCTTTCTGCCGCAATGAATATTGGCTTAGACATGATGGGTGGAGATTTTGCACCGCTGGAAGCGGTGAAAGGCTTGCAATTATACTTGTCTGGCAATCTGCATGCGGCTACTTTATTTTGTATAGGTGACGAAGCACAGGTAAAACCGTTGCTGGAAGATGCCGGTATTTCAGCAGATGCGATTCAGTTAATACATGCTCCAGAGGTTATTGGATACCATGAGCATCCTACCAAAGCACTGAAAGAAAAACAACGTTCTTCAATAGCCATCGGTTTTCATTTATTGGCTACCGGAAAAATAGATGCTTTTATTAGTGCAGGAAATACCGGTGCGATGCTGGTAGGCGCTATGTTCAGCATTAGGCCCATACCCGGGGTATTGCGACCAACCATTTCTACTATCATACCTAAAATCAATGGTGGCACAGGCTTGTTGGTTGATGTTGGCCTGAATGCCGATTGTAAACCGGAACAATTAAATCAATTTGCCATTCTGGGTAGTTTGTATGCGACCCATATCCTTAAGATTCCTCATCCTAAAACAGGTTTATTAAATGTTGGGGAAGAAGAAGGAAAAGGAAACCTTTTGGCGCAGGCTACTTATCCCCTGCTAAAGGAAAATACAGATATTGAATTTGTGGGGAATGTAGAAGGGCGTGACTTTTTTAATGATAAAGCCGATGTAATCGTTTGTGATGGTTTTACTGGTAATGTTGTACTGAAAATGGCCGAATCTATCTACGATCTTACCCAACAAAGGGGCTTGCAAAATGACCCCTATTTCAGCCGGTTTCATTATGAAAATTATGGAGGTACCCCGGTTTTGGGCGTTGCTAAACCCGTAATTATCGGTCATGGTATCAGTAACGACAAAGCATTCAAGAATATGATACTGGTAGCCGAGCAAATGATTGAAACTGATCTTTGCGGAAAAATGGCAGATAAATTCAAACCTTAATTTCAGGGTTTTACCTTCCTTTTATTCTTTTAGCATTTTATTTATTGCTTCCACCGATAGGCAGCATAATTATCTAATATCCCTAGTTCAATGAGTCTTGCTTCTTTTTGCAAACGAATATTTTCTGTTACCCATTGGACTGTTGATGAAAATCTACCCCCGGAAATAAAAAAATGTATCATCATTGCCGCACCACATACCAGCAACTGGGATTTCTGGTATACCATGGCTTCGTTTGCGATTTTACAAATGAGGATCCGTTTTACCGTAAAAAAAGAATGGATGCGATTTCCTTTTAACCTGCTGATGGCACCCTTGGGAGGCATTGCAATAGATCGGACATCCCCATCAAAAGATTTACCCAGAAAAAGCTTTGTGGAAGCCATGATCCAACTTTTCAAAGAAAATGACGAGCTGATTATTTTGGTTACACCAGAAGGTACCCGAAGTAAGCGTACCAAATGGAAAACAGGGTTCTATCATATAGCGGTAGGCGCAGGAGTTCCTATTTGCCTGGGATATGTAGATTATAAGAATAAGAAAGCCGGTATCGCAAAAACCATTTACCCATCTGACTTTCAAACAGATATGAGAGAAATCATGGCATTTTATCAAAACATACACCCAAAATTTCCCGATCAGTTCTCGATCGATACTGAATTCGCATCCTAAAAAAGTTTCCCAAAAAAGGCTGTTTTCGGCCTTGTTTTAGTGTCACCTATCACGTATTTATTCCGTTTATCACAATCTGGAAACTGGACCCGGCCATCCTGAAATCGCTGAAACTATTGATTTTATTGAGCTTCAAAGCATAATTCATTATTATGCACTTACCAATACTAATTTTAAGATAGTACTATATATTACATAGTACTATTATTGTTATTATCTTTGTTCTATCAAAGTAAATAACCAAAAGCAAATTTTATGAAAAAGTACATTTTCCCGGCAAATGTAATCGCCTTATTACTATTGGTACCTGCCATATTTATTGGCTACCTCCACGACAACACAAAAAATGACTCAAGAAATGAGCCCCATGAAATAGCCCGAGAGTCAAACAAAAGCATGGATGGAAAAGTATCATTAGAATTGTTCAATATTTTAAGGGTGAATTAAGTAAGCCCGATTGCCCTGCATCCAGCCCAATGTTTCGATTTTATCTGATTCCTTGATTGTTCGCAAAATTGAAACTGTACCTTCGCACAAACAAGTGTTAGTTTATGTGGCTGAATAATATTCTGGAAACCATTGGCAATACCCCCCTGATCAGGTTGAATAAGATCACCAAAGACCTGCCTGCTACCGTGCTGGCAAAAGTGGATTACTTTAATCCCGGTAATTCTATCAAAGACAGGATGGCGCTTAAAATGGTAGAAGTAGCCGAAAAAGAAGGCAAGCTGAAACCAGGTGGTACCATTATCGAAGGAACCAGTGGAAATACCGGTATGGGATTGGCGTTGGCTGCCTGTGTAAAAGGCTATAAATGCATTTTTGTTACAACCGATAAACAATCCAAAGAAAAAGCAGATATCCTGAAAGCAGTAGGTGCAGAAGTGATTGTTTGTCCTACCAATGTTCTACCCGAAGATCCCATGAGTTATTATAGCGTGGCCAAAAGGCTGGGCAAAGAGATTCCCAATTCCATGTACATGAACCAGTACGATAACCTGGCGAATCGTCAGGCACATTATGAAAGTACCGGACCAGAAATATGGGAGCAAACAGAAGGAAAAATTACCCACCTGGTTTGCACAGCAGGTACCGGCGGAACCATTACAGGTACCGCTATGTATCTCAAAGAAAAAAATCCATCCATCAAAATCTGGGCAATCGATGTGTTTGGCTCATTGCTTACTAAATATTACAATACCGGCGAAATTGATATGAACGAAGTGCATCCTTATATTTCTGAAGGATTTGGAGAAGATTTTGTGCCGCAGAATTACGATATGCGTGTAATTGATCATTTTGAACAGGTGACTGACAAGGACGGCGCTGTTATGGCAAGAAGAATTGCTAAAGAAGAAGGATTGTTTTGCGGATATAGCGCAGGTAGTTGTTTACAGGGCTTGATGCAATTGAAATCAACCTTAACGAAAGATGATGTGGTAGTATGTATTTTCCATGACCATGGCAGTCGCTATGTAGGAAAAATTTATAACGATCAATGGATGATGGAACGCGGTTTTCTGGATGTGAAATCTTTTAAGGATATCGTAAACGGACGAAGTGCCAAAAACCTGGTAGCCGTTAGTCCAGACAAAACAGTTGCCCAGGCAGTCGAACTAATGAAGAAATATGATATTGAGCAAATACCCGTAATGGAGAATGGAGAACCGATTGGTGCAGTGAGTGAAAGTGGTTTATTTCAAAAAGTATTCAGTAATCCTGAAATCAGAAATGCCACAGTGGCCAGTGTATTGGAACCCGCGTATCCATTGGTTGATTTTGATACACCGGTAGAAAGACTAGGCAGTCTGATTAATAAAGAAAATGGAGCCGTGCTATCAAAGGATGAAAAAGGCGAATACCATATTGTTACCAAATATGATGTGATTCAGAGTCTTGCCAAATAAACTGCTGTATGTTTAATTATACAGATCAGACCGGCAGACAATTAGCACTCACTAAACTCCCCGAAAGAATTATTTCGCTGGTGCCTTCTCAAACAGAATTATTGTTTGATCTGGAATTGGATAAAGAAGTGATTGGGATAACCAAATTTTGTGTGCATCCCGACAAATGGTACCGTAGTAAAAAAAGAATCGGAGGAACTAAAAATGTGAATATTGAAGGGGTAGCCTCCCTCCAACCCGACCTCATCATTGCCAATAAAGAAGAAAATAATAAAGAGCAAATCCTTTTCCTACAGGAAATTGCTCCTGTTTGGGTAAGCGATATTAGAAACATGGATGATGCTATTGAGATGATATTGCATATTGGACTGATTACCGGTAAATCAGCAAACGCTCTAAAAATCACTGCTCAAATACAAGGTAGATTTGTTGATCTTTCTGGCTGGATAGCTAATCATACATTACCTCATTATAAAACTGTCTACCTAATTTGGAAAGACCCTTATATGGTAGCAGGGGGAGATACATTTATTAATCACATGCTTAATCTATGTGGATGGAATAATGTATTTGCAAATAAAGAGAGGTATCCAACGGTATCCATTGAAGAACTCATCTTACAAAAACCCGAATTGCTGCTTCTCTCTTCAGAGCCCTACCCTTTTGGCAATACACATATTTTGGAATTCCAGAAACAATTACCTGATACAAAGATCATTACAGTAGATGGAGAAATGTTTAGCTGGTATGGCAGCAGGCTACTGTATTCAGTGGATTATTTCAAAAAATTACTGATTTCCCTTACTGACAAGACCATAAGATCAAAGTAAATCCATGGAAAATGTTCAAAAAATGCTAACAACCGTTTGTGACAAAGAAAGTATCTTGCTGCCTCAATAACAGCTAACCGTTTCTCAGAATCAAAACATTATCTACACATGAAAAAGTACAGGGCCGGTGTATTATTCGGCAAAGAATTAGAAGCATTATACAATGATGCTAAAGACAATCAATTTGCATTACCTGCTGTAAATACCATTGGCACCAATACTATCAATGCTACACTGGAAACAGCTGCTAAAGTTAATTCTCCGGTAATTATCCAGTTCTCAAACGGTGGTGCCCAATTCATTGCTGGTAAAGGCATGCCGAATGATCATCTGCAAGGGAATATTTCCGGCGGTGTTTCCGGAGCTTTACATATACATAACGTGGCTAAGTATTATGGTGTGCCTGTTGTATTACATACCGATCATGCTGCTAAAAAATGGTTACCATGGATCAGTGGGTTAATTGATGCAGGTGAACAATATTATAAAGAAAAAGGGCAACCCCTTTTCAGTTCGCATATGTTGGATCTTTCCGAAGAACCACTGGAAGAAAATATTCATACTTCTGTTGAGTTCTTTAAACGTATGGCCCCATTAGGCATGAGTATAGAAATTGAATTAGGTGTTACGGGTGGTGAAGAGGATGGCGTAGACAATAGCGGTGTTGAAAATGATAAACTATATACACAACCCCAACATGTTGCTTATTCCTATACAGAACTCAGCAAAGTAAGTAACCTGTTTACTGTTGCTGCAGCATTTGGAAATGTACATGGGGTGTATAGTCCGGGTAATGTAGAACTCCGCCCGGTTATCTTAAAAAATAGTCAGGATTATATAGAAAAGGAATTAAAAACCGGTCCAAAACCCGTGTATTTTGTATTCCATGGAGGTAGTGGTTCACCACAGCACCAGATCAGAGAAGCTATCAGTTATGGTGCCATCAAAATGAATATTGATACGGATTTACAATGGGCTTTCTGGGAAGGTATACAGCAATTCTATAAGAAGAATGAAGGATATCTTCAGGCACAATTGGGAAATCCGGAAGGAGCAGATAAACCCAACAAAAAATTCTATGATCCAAGGGTTTGGTTACGCAAAGGAGAGGAAAGTTTCAGCAAGCGTTTGGAAGTAGCATTTGAAGACCTGAATTGTATAAACAGGAATGCCTGATAAACCAGTGAAATCTATAAAAAAAGCTGCCCCGGATATTTGGGGCGGCTTTTTTGTTTCTGTACTTTACAGGGAATATTTTATCGATTTCGAACAGCGTGTGAACACCATTTTCTAAATCTTATGATTCTTAATCTATCCTATTATGGCCAGTAAACAAATAGTTGATTTGTTAGGTGATCAGGCTGCTTACCTGCTGGATCATCAATGTACAACCGTAGATAAAAAAACGATCCATCTCCCATCACCGGATCATTTTGATAATATTTGGATCAATAGTAACCGTAATAACCAGACCCTGAGAAGTATTCAAAACCTGCTGGACCATGGCAGACTGGGAGGCACTGGTTATTGCAGTATTTTTCCGGTTGATCAGGGTATTGAGCATAGCGCAGGTTCTGCATTTGCACCCAATCCCATCTATTTTGATCCCGAAAATATTATCAAATTGGCAATGGAGGGTGGATGTAATGGGGTTGCCTCTACATTTGGTGTTTTAGGAATTATGAGCCGGAAATATGCCCATAAAATCCCATTTATTGTAAAGATTAACCATAATGAATTACTGAGTATCCCAAACCGATTCGACCAGACCATGTTCGGTACCATTAAAAGTGCCTGGAATATGGGAGCCGTTGCGGTAGGTGCTACTATATATTGGGGAAGTGAAGAAAGTAACCGTCAACTCAAAGAAGTAGCTGAAGCTTTTGAAATGGCCCATGAATTGGGTATGGCTACCATTTTATGGTGTTATCTAAGAAATAATGGATTCAAAGTTAATGGAGTGGATTATCACACCTCCGCAGATTTAACCGGACAGGCCAATCACCTGGGAGTAACTTTGCAGGCAGATATTATTAAACAAAAATTACCCACAAATAATGGTGGCTATTTAGCTATAAAACAGGGTAAAACCAGCCCCCTGGTATATGAAAAACTTACGACCGATCATCCTATAGATCTTTGCAGGTACCAACTGTTGAACTGCTATAATGGACGGATTGGTCTGATCAATTCCGGAGGGGAGAGTAATGGGGCTAACGATCTTGCAGAAGCCGTATCTACAGCGGTTATCAATAAAAGAGCCGGTGGAATGGGACTGATTTTGGGTAGAAAAGCCTTCCAACGACCTATGCCGGAAGGCATCAACCTTCTAAATGCCATTCAGGATGTATATCTGGATAAAACAATCACAATCGCTTAAAAAATCATCCCTTTTTGAGTATTTCCGGGCAGCTATATGCTGAGTTGCTTCCGGGTACAGGTTAAGGAATTATTATTATCTTCGACCCCCAATTGTTAGACCGTTATGAAAAAAGAACGTGAAGAAGACCTTGAAGCCAATCTGACCGGTGATGAGAGCCAGGGAGGAGAACATGCAAAGCCCAGATGGTTCAAACGTATTCGCAAAGGTATCTTAACCTCTACTGCCGATAAAAAGGAAACCCCGGAAGGTTTGTGGAATAAATGCCCGAATTGCAATTATATCTGCACCACTTCTGAATTGAGGGAAAATCTTTTTGTTTGTCCCAAATGCAGTTACCATCATCGTATCGGTAGCGAAGAATATTTTGAGTTCCTGTTTGATAATAAAGAATATACAGAACTATTCGACAATATTCAGAGCAAGGATGCACTTGGGTTTACTGATTTGAAATCTTATCAGAAAAGACTGGATGATATCCATTCAAAAACCGATCTCAAAGATTCGATGCGGGTAGCAACTGGAACTGTGAATGGAGAAGGAATAGTAATTGCCTGTATGGATTTTGAATTTATTGGTGGATCATTGGGCAGTGTAATGGGTGAAAAATTCAGCAGGGCTGTAGATTATTGTATCGAGCACAAACTGGCTTACCTGGTAATCAGCAAAAGTGGTGGTGCCCGTATGATGGAAAGTGCATTCAGTTTAATGCAGTTGGCCAAAACCAGCGGTAAGCTCTCTCAACTAAGCGATGTAAAACTCCCTTATATTTCTTTACTCACAGACCCTACTTTTGGGGGTATCTCTGCCAGTTTCGGTATGCTGGGCGATCTCAATATTGCAGAACCCGGCGCATTGATTGGTTTTGCCGGACCCAGGGTAATCAAAGAAACCATAAAAAAGGATTTACCCGAAGGTTTTCAACGCAGTGAGTTTTTATTAGAGCATGGCTTTCTGGATTTTATCGTTTCCAGAAAGGATCTGAAAGATAAACTGGCACAACTGGTTTTTCTGTTCAGATCATAAAACTGTCTCTGCTAGTAAGTTGCTTTTTTGATGCGTACTTTTATGACCCCTTTTGGCAACTATGGCAAATGAAATGAATAACCGACAGGCATATTTTAATTACCACATTGAAGATAAATATGAGGCTGGCATTGTTTTGCTGGGTACTGAAGTAAAATCCATTCGTGAAGGCAAACTTAGTTTTAACGATGCTTTCTGTATGTTTGATGATGGAGAGCTTTGGGTAAGGGGCTTATATATTGCGGAGTATGCACAGGGTACTTCCAATAACCATATTGCTGTACATGACCGAAAATTACTGCTCAACAAACGGGAACTTGCCAAATGGCAGAACCGTATGAAAGACAAAGGCTATACCATTGTTCCTTTAAAAGTATTTTTTAATGAAAAGAATATTGTGAAAGTGGAAATAGGTTTGGGAAGAGGTAAGAAATTACATGATAAAAGAGAGACCATTAAAAACAGGGATGTAGAGAAAGAGATCAAACGATATTTGAAGAACTAACCCTATTTATTCCTGGTATTTTCTTTTTTTCTCTTCTACGTATCCTAATTGCTCCACTAAAGACTCAGCTGAAGGATTTTTTGTAACCGAAACGGCTATCTGAAATAAAGCCAGGTAAAATACAACTGATATAATCAACTCGCCCCAGGTAATCCAATAGCCCCAAAACGCATATACCGCTGCTTTTTCAGGGGTGGCTGATTCGTAGATTACTTCCCATTTTTCACCTTCTTTTACATCTCTTAAAAAATAACGGGCATCAATGGAATACTGCTTTTTCCCATCACTGTAAAGGGCTTGGGGTATTTTAGTTCCTGAACTGCTATCCGGTTGCCAGTGAATCACAGCGGGTGATTTTTCTCCGTCAAAAAAATCCGGCTGTCGGCAGAATAGAACATACGATCCAAAACAAATGATATACAGTATAGAAACGGTTTTAAACAAAATATTTCTTTAATAAATGATCCAATTAAATTGCTGCCTAGCTACACTTCCTTATGAATATTCAATTTATGCAGTTCCAGTATCGTAGCTTGCCCATCATCGCTTTCGCGATACATAGGTACAAATTTCCGGTTGAACATAATTTCACTATACGTATAGGAAGTTCGTTGTTGTACATAATTTGAAAATACATCATCAAAACCTCGTAACATCACATATAGCTCCACATCGCCATTTTCCATATCTTCTTTGGTGAAACCATAAAAAGGGCTGGTTTCTGTGATGGGATGTACTACAGTCCAGCTCATGGACATACTTTCTACGCGATTTCTTTCGAGATCAAGGGAAAAGTATTTGTAAACAGGTATTTCGTCTTCCAGCACTTTCAACCCTACATTCACTTTGACCTCCAGATCGGTTAAAGAATGATTGTCTTTGTAAGCGGCGAACCGAAACATCAACCCGGTGCCTTCTTTATATGGGCCAACAATAGCATCCTCGCTGAAAACAAGATAACTTTTTGGTTTGGAAAAACGTCCGTAGATCAAACCCGTAGTGATTGCAAGAGCTGACAAGCCTGTTAACGATTCCAGGCCAGATATTAAGTTTGCAGCATCCCCAACCGGGTTTACCCTGCCATATCCTACCGTTGTAAATGTTTCCGTGCTAAAATAAAAAAGCTCTTTAAAGGTTTTCCATGTATCGCCGGATTGGATTCCCTGCATTTCAGCTGGACCAATCAAAAAATATACGCCGGTAAATGCCAGGTTAATCCCTATATAAAATACAAGGATCACGGTTACGAATTTCCAGGTAGGCAGGTTAAGCATATCATGAAAAAGACTGGCTCTTCTCCAAAAAGGCATGCCTTCCTTTACAAGATTATACGACCCATCTTTATTAATAAACCGTCCGCTACCCAAATCGCCAGTGTTCGTACTGAACCCGGTATTATTATTTTGGTGAGAGAAGGGGTTTATTTTTTTGTATAATGACATAACTGCTATTTAAACATAAATAAATATGTATTTGTATTATTGAGTCAACTATTTTTCAGATGCCAGGTATTGTTTAAGAATTGTATAGGGAATAATCGAAAATACAGGACTATTGCAAGCTGATGAAGTTACATGAGGGAAATTTGGGCCTATGTATAAGCCTTTATCTGTAAAATACCAGGAGGGAAATTCCCAATAAACTGACCGACTATAATCACAGGGATCATTAGTATCCTGTTTCCTCATTTCATTTGGATAAAGCTTAGTTAGAATAGCTGCCAAGGCCTTTCCTCTGGCAACTGTATAGTTATTCAAATAAGCATCACTTGTTACCGGTGGTGGCTTTTTGCCCGTGAACCAGGCTAAATCATCAAGGTATTTTATTTCTGTCCCTTTTATCGCATCTATTGTAAAGCTATTATCACCCTCACCCGGATGTGCCGGAGCGCAAATCCAAAACACATTTTTCTGAATACTGATATAGTCAGGCGATATAAAATACCCATGGATGGTAGTTTCGTATACGCCATCATTTTCCCCCCTGCCCTCACATTCATAATAGCTTTCAATGTCCAAAAAATGCTTTTGGGTTAATACGTTATTGATCTTTTTCAATAATGTGTCAGGAAACCCTTTGATAATTCTAAATGATTTTATTTTGGTGATGGGTTCTGTTACCCATTCCAAGGAATAGGTGCCGTAGGAAGTAATACTATTTTTATGAAATTCTATGCCTGCTAAGCGGGCCTTGGTATAAACCTGCGATTCCAGATTTCCAAAATCCATATCCGGAATTTCTTGGAAATGATAGTCGAAGGGGTTGATCTTTTTCAACGAAACCGGCAAGACAACAGCTTTTTGATTTCTCCAGGTACCTTTCCATTCATTATTTTTATCCAAGCATATCCTGAATTCTTCCAACACATCGCCTTCCGGTTTGCTTCCGATTTTCCGTTTAGAAAATGTATATATTCCATGAATATTTTTTTCTCCGCTCAGTCGTATATCGTGTCGGTATTTTTTATAGAAATAGGTTACATCCAAATTTGTTTCAAACTCATTTACCAGCATCACGATGGGATATTTTCCTATAGTTCCTTCCAGCACAAAACGATTCTGGCCATTGCTATAAATTGCAATGGCCAGAAAAATTATCAGATAATAAGCCGCAAACTTTTTATTGAGAGTGGCCATATCAAAGGTTATACTTTTAATTAGCCAGACTCCTAAAATCCACCGGCACCAGCTTACTCACTCCCGGTTCCTGCATCGTAACTCCATAAATCACATCCAC
>CAIYKV010000183.1 GCA_903926855.1 uncultured Bacteroidota bacterium
ATAAAATTGAAACCGTTACCATAGAAACATTTGATTCTGATGGGGTTGCTTTTATGAAAGGAATTTACAATTTTGACAATCAAGGGTTATTAAAGAAACAGACAATATTGGATTCCGCCGGAATTGCCATAAACGAGTTTTACTTCATCACTAATTCGCATGAAGATTTGGTTTCAAGAATACAAAATGACTATCACAGGAATAGATTTGACACCGTATCTTATTTTAAATCTTATGAAAAGTACAATCTAATAAAAGACTCATCAAGCGAAATTCCGCTTAGTTACCATTTTAAATACACTAAAACTGGCAAACTTTCCAGCACAATAATTTATTCCTATTTTGATTTAGTCAATAAAAAAAGGAGAGTAATCATAAACAGATTTGACAGTTCTGGCAGAGTAGTCAATATTACAGAGACAGTATATCAAAATGAAAATGACTTAACAGGGTCCTTATTTTCTAATAGAGATATTGTCTATAATCAAAGTGGTAAAGTTGTCAAGGAAAGCGAAAAGTTGAATAGTGAACATTCTTTACCTGGAAATTATGTTACAATAATTTATGAATATGATTTAAATGGAAATTTAATAAGCTATATTAGAGAAATTGCTGCTTCTTATTTTTACACTTACGATCACCGAGGATTAATAATAAGCCAAAAAATGATCATGAAATTAGATGATACTAAAGTTGAAACGTTTAGTAAATACACTTATACATTTAGAGATTAAAAAAGATTCATTATTAGGAAAAAATTAATATTCGATTTTCTTTTTTTCTCCGGTTACCCTTCAGGCAGGGCAAATGAGTTTGGGAAAATTGAATGATCAATTTCCTATCACTTCCGAAACCCTCGGAATCAACAATAATTTTTTCTGCCTCCCACTAATAAACCGAAATCCTTTTTCAGTAAAGAATCCATCTTCTTCTAACATAATCTTTACTGTTTTTTTCCATTCCGGAATATTGGTGCCCGCATTTAGCTCTATAGAATAGGCTGTATTCAGGTGCATGGGGAAATCTCCACTTCCGGGTACACCATTCTGCTGGTCCCATAAACCAATGGTGGGTCCGGCCGCATGGCCATGGTAACCGATGGGATGGGTGTAGATACTGGCATCAATATGTTCATTGGCAGCTTTTGCCAATGATTCTTTGAGAATTTGGTTACCGGTTTTGTTTTCGCTGAAATGAGAAGTCAGGATATCCTGTAAATGATTGGCATTATCAAATGCCTGGTTCAGGGAAGCAGGTGCTGATTTTTCTCCGGGTAATAATACATAGGCCTGTTGCTGGATATCTGTATTTAATCGGAGATAGGTAATGCCGATATCTACATGTAATAAATCACCCGGTTGTATCACTTCTTCCTTTGGTCTATTGGCAAAGGCACGGAGATGTTCAAAATTTTCTGCATCATTGCGTTGAATAGCTACTGAAGGATGAAACCAGGTATCCAATCCCAGGTTACGGATCTTTTGTCTGAACCACCAAACCACATCATCAGTTGTGGTGATGCCCGGCATAATTACTTTACCTGAAAATCCCTCATCAATAATAGTATGTGTTATTTGAATCAGCTGCGGGTATAATTCCTGTTCGCGTTCTGTTCTGGTTTCTAACCAGGCTACGGCTAATTTTTCGGCAGACACCACTTTTTTTTGGTATTCAGCAGGTAATCTTTTCATCAGTTCTTTCTGCTCGGTAGAACTGATTCCATCGGCATGTGCAAAATCTGCAGAATAATCTAATGCGATTTTTTGTGGATTTCTTTTGGTAATGATATCTACCATCGCCTCCCATTGATCAGGGAACTTGGTCATATCCCAGGAGGCTTTGATCACATCTCCTACATTATATCGGGCAATCGCTAATTTCTCATATACCCCGGTAGCGGCATTGCGATAGAAAACCAGCATCGTTCTTCTGCGTGCTGATAACCAGGTGGCGGGTAGCATGGTTTTTAAAACAGGATCTTCATTGTATTCGCGGGCAATGATTACCCACATATCAATTTTTTCCTGTTCCATTAATTTGGGCAGGAGATGGGTTAATCGATCGGATAACAGATCATCAATTACCCGGGCCTGGTCTTTTACGGAGAGGATTTCCTGGGCGGGGAGGGTGGAGTAGAATAGGAGTATTGTGATTGGGAGGAGGATTCGTTTTAGTATCAGCATTGGGTGGGTTTGGGGTTTGGGGTTTGGCGTTTGGGGTTGTTATGAGTTATTCCGTTGTGATAAGTTTTTGGTGGGGGATGATAAAGTTGATTAGATCATCTAGTTGGATGTTGGCTCTTTGGCAGGCGTCCTGGATATCTTCGCGGGAAACGTTGGCGGCGAATGATTTTTCTTTGAGGCGTTTTTTGACGCCTTTGAGGTCCATGTCCTGGTAGCCGCCGGGGCGCATTAGGGAATACGCATGTATCAGTCCGGATAATTCATCGAATGCGTATAACATTTTATCCATTTTGCTAACGGGTTCTACGCCAAAATGGAGATGTCCGTGTGAGGCGATGGCACGAATGATTTCGGGGTCTATATTTCTTTGTTCGAGTTCTTCGATTATTTTTTTGCAATGTAAATCGGGCCATTGATCCCAGTCGGCATCATGGAGTAGTCCGGCCATTTCCCATTTCCAGGCATCTTCATCACTTAATTTTTCCACTTCGATGGCCCAGGCTTTCATTAAACCGGCTACCTGTAGCATATGCAGTTTTAGTTTGGGGTTGAGTACCCATGCATGGAATAGTTCTGCTGCTTCTGTGCGGGTGAGAACATTTCCTTTATTGCTGATGCTGCCAAATTCGGTTCTGCCCAGATGGAGTGACATATTTTTCGTTTATTTCAAAGATAAGTGGGGGATTTTGAAATGTGGAGGGATTGAAATAATATCTTTAATTGAAATTATTGGGAGTTTTTCTTTGCGTTCACTGCGGTTCTCTGCGTTCTTTGCGTAGCTGGTTTTCAACCATCCTGTAAAAAAGCGGCACCGCAGTGAACGCAAAGAACCGTCCTCCTTTTCGGCGGACAAGCAGTGAACGCAGGGGTAAAATGAAATTAACCATTGTGGCCCTATACTTATCATTTTCATTTGAAAAAAATTACCATATACTATCTAATCTAATAACACAACACATTATTTAATAGGCATAATTCCCAGAACGATATGTTATCCAATTCAATCAAAACCGTTTTTTCTTTTCTTGTTTTTGCAGGCGTATTGATTTCTATAGATGCTTGTAGTCCCAAGCC
>CAIYKV010000184.1 GCA_903926855.1 uncultured Bacteroidota bacterium
GACGTAAAGTATTGATGTTATTAGGTTAGAGGGGATAAGATGGTACGGGCGGGAGTAAAAACCACACCGTCCAATACGACTCCACAACGCCTTGTAAACGAATTGTTTGCGAGGCGTTTTTATTCTGCAGGCTAACTTGCTTTAACAAGATTGACTTTTTTTTGATTTCCTGTTTTTTTATTAATTCTACAGCAAATGTTACCCGATGATACCCGAAAAAGAATTGAAAATATCACTACAGGAGTTATCATTGAGGTGATACCGGATACTTGCACAACAATCAGAAATCTCCTATCAGCAAGCTTTGCTACAAGTACAACGGTTAAAACAGACTTCGAAGGTAAATCAGTCATCAAATAAGAGCAGGTCCAGCTGCTAGAAAAATACAGCAACGAAAATAATTTGTGGGTTATAGAAATTCCTGATGAAGATAGATTCTTGACAAGGGGAGGGGAAGCACGCGTTTATCTTGACTGGGATGGCAAGAACGTAATTAAAGTTAATGATGCTGTATATTATGCTACATGGCTGGAATTTTTCAACAGTGTTCTTTTACACACCTGATATTTCCAAATACTGCTTACACGCTGATAGGTTTTTTTAAAGCGGAAGATGTTTTATATGGTGTTATGAAGCATCCGTTTATTTCTTCTGATGGCCAGGCCGAGTTGGGCAATATTCAAAAATTGTTAGCGTATAACGTATTTGAAAACACGCGAAGGAATGACTACTTCAATAAGGAATTAGGATTGATTTTGGAAGATATGCATGATGAAAATGTTCTGGTAAGTTCGGATACCTTATTTTTTATTGATACTGTATTTTATACAGTCTCTGTTATGTAAAAAATAGCAGGCTTTATCTTATTTGCAATTCTCCTATAAATGATAAAAACGGCACAAGGTGTACGAAACTAATCCCCTTATCTCCACATTCATCATTCCTTGTTCCTCTGTTCGATATTTTTAATGTAAATAGTAACTGGCGGTTTCTATTTCCCAGGGACTTTTGCTCCCGATTTCCTCGCCTCATTTATTCCAATAGCAATTGCCTGTTCTCTGCTTTTTACTATCCCACCTTTCCCATCTTTGCCAGATTTTAATTCACCTTCTTTAAATTCGTGCATTACTTGCCCAATTTTGGTTTGCGCTTTTTTAGAATACTTAGCCATGATTATGTTTTTTTGATTAATAACATTCCACAAATGGGACATTTACCAGGCTTATCTGATTTTATCTCAGGATGTTTAGAACATGTAAAGGTTTTTATTTCTGCAATTTCATGACCGGCATTTTCTATATTAATACCAGTGGCAGTTTTATTTCCTTCTTTAAAAAAATCGTCTTTCCTATCAGGTTTTTCTTTGTTGAAATCTTCATTGGTTTTTTGGACGATCATACTTTTAGTGTTTGTAGTAGTAAGACCGATATGTTTTTTGCTCATCTTTTTATTGGTTTTTAAAACAGAATTTACTAGCAAAAGGTAAAGAAGTTGGTTTTTAGAACGGTTACATAAATGTTCTTATGAGTTGTAATTTTTACACATTAGAAAATATAAGTTTAGTATCCTAACCTCCTCTTATACTAATACTGTGAATGATGCAAACTTGAATTAGTATCGTATAAGGATAGTGTTTCAAAAAATACCCAGTTTTGGATGATTATTCTCTAATGAATAGTAAACTGGCATGAAAAATAATATAGCACCTGTTGCCCCACCTGTTAAACGGAGACGAATAGCGGGAAAAGATATAGTCTTGAATTTAACTTTTCAGGATAGTTTAATCCGGTTTGGTATTCTTTTGTTTTTACCCATGTTGGTACTGTTAGTTGCCAGGCATTATGTTATTTATACAGCCCCTGTTTCAGCTTATCTTTTAATGACAGCACTTATTGAGTTTTGTCCGATCAAATATTTCTGGCATCGTATCATAAAACATGAACCCGATCCTGTACAACCTGAATACGGAAAAGATCCGCACTATCCTGATGAGTCTATCTGATAGGTATTTCCCCGATAGATCAAAATTGGGTAAAGGGCCATTGCTTATATTTCAATTTGTTTTTTCTGCCTCTTTTTTGGAATTCAACAATTCTGTTTTTATTTTTGAGAAATGGCGATTTAGCCAACTGAAGTTATCCAGTTATTTCATGATATCCATATCCGCAACCTCTTGTAAAAAGGAAGCATTGATTTTTTGTTGGATATTATGTACCTTAAAGGCCCTTTATAAAAATTTTAGTATGAGAAAAACAATCGCCTTACTTACCACCCTTTCTGTATGTATTGTAGTAAACACCTTCGCACAGTTAACGCCCCAGCCCAGTTCTACGCAAAGTATTATTCAGGATTTTGGACTTGGAAAAATTAATCTTATATACTCCCGCCCTGATGTCAAAGGCCGTAAAATATTTGGAGCCTTGGAACCTTACGGAACTGTTTGGCGCACGGGTGCTAATTCGGCAACCCTAATAAAATTCAGCGATGATGTAACAATGGATGGTAACAAAGTACCTGCAGGGGAATACGGATTATTCAGCATCCCCGGCGAACAGGAGTGGACAATTATTCTGAGCAAACAATCCAAACAATGGGGTGCATACACGTATAAATCTGCTGATGATTTTTTACGATTCAAAGTAAAAACAGAGCATTTGTCCCAGTTAACAGAAACAATGACACTTGCTTTTACCAATGTTACCCCTACTTCCTGCGATCTGCAGATGATGTGGGAACATAGCGGTTTTGTTATTCATATGACCACGGATATTGATACCAAAGTAATGGCACGGATTGACTCTGCAATGAATACCGATAAAAAGCCCTATTATGAAGCATTGATCTATTATTATAATAACAATAAAGACATGAATAAAGCGCTGGCCTGGGCAACCGAACTGGAAAAAGATAAAAATTTTCCTCCATTCGTCCCTAAGCTATGGAAAGCACGTATACTATTGAAAAAAGGAGATAAAGCCGCAGCAATAGCAACAGCCGAACAAGGAGCGAAATTTGCTGCAGATATGAAAACGGATGAATACGTACGTTTAAATAACGAGGTGATTGCACAAGCGAAAAAATAATCACCTGTAGAACAGATGAATATCGAACAAGGAATGATGAATATCGAAATAATGAACTCGATATTCATCATTCCTTGTTCGTCTGTTCGATATTCTTTTACCTTCCTCTCATTACTTTATGCTCTACCCCCAGATACTGGCTAAATTCGAAAACGAGTTCGCACTTTACCTTCCCGATCCTGATCAGGTAAAACTGACTTATGAGTATCTACAATTGAAAGATGCATCACCTCCCTTTCCTTTTTGGGCAAAAATCTGGCCTTCTGCGATTGGAATGACCGCTTTTCTAAAAAAAGAGCCGCATTGGATAGAAGGGAAGCAAGTATTGGAACTGGGGGCCGGTATTGGATTGCCCTCTTTTATGATGGCAGGTCTTGCTTCAGAAATGATCATTAGTGATCATGCAATAGAAGCTGTAAAGCTCATTGAGAAAAATATCCAACTTCTGGGTCTGGAAAATGTAGAAGCCTGTTGTCTCGATTGGAATAATTTTCCGGATGGGATCAAAGTAGATACAGTATTATTGAGTGATATCAATTATGCGCCAGATCAATTTGGTCC
>CAIYKV010000185.1 GCA_903926855.1 uncultured Bacteroidota bacterium
GAAATCAAGCATGTTCAAAAGCTTTTAAACGAAAGGCCCAGAAAAACGCTTGACTGGTCAACACCAAAGGAAAAGTTTAAAGAACTATTGTTGCGCTAAAAACTTGAATCTACCTTTAAAAGTACTCAATTATCCATAATATAAGTTTTATTGATATGTTAATTTCAGGCATATATCACAGGAATTGTGAGGCTTTCCCGTCCAATGGTTAATGACACTATTAGTTGATACAGTTTCTTGCAGTTTGTCAGGTTTCAAAATTTGAAGTTTACAACTCAGGCACTACATTTGCTTTCGATTTATGTTAAAATCATTAACAGCAATATTATTTCTGGCAGCGTTTTCGGTGCAAACTTTCTACAGGCTGTCTATTGTGGTTGATTATTATGCCAACACCGCTTCTTTTGCTAAGAACTGCGAAAACAAAGCAAAGCCCATGTTACATTGTAACGGGCATTGTCAGTTATCGAAGAAAATGAAACAGGAGGAAAATAAAGACAAACAAAACCCTGAACGGAGAAATGACAATAAAGACGAAGTGATTTCGAGTAAATCATTTTTTGCCTGCATCTCTGAATACGGGTATTCATTTTCTGTTTCTTACCCTGGCTTTCATACTTTATCCGTTCAGGATATGCCTTCGGATTTCTTTCATCCACCCGGAGTGTAACCCTATATTTTAATTTTTTTGTTCAGCTTACTTCTATGGCAACAGGCAGTTCCAGTTGTTTGAGCCAATGTAAGTCTTGCTGTTATTATCTACATTCAGAAATACTGACATCATTTATTCAGGCAAGTTCTTTTCAAAAATGAAAAGCTCCTGAGTAAATGGTCTCCTAAACTATATTTTCATGAGAAAAATTTTCTATATACTCGTTTTCCTGGTACTATCCATCAGCTCAAATGCCTGTCCCATCTGTGGATGTGGTGGTGGTAACTTGTACTTTGGTCTATTACCTAATTTTAGCAGCCAATTTTTGGGTGTTCGATATCATTATGCTGAGTATCATACTCAGCTGGCTAACGATCCCACACAGTTCAGCACAAACCATTACAATTCGGTAGAAGTTTGGACGGGCTTTAATATCAGCAGAAGGTTAAAAGTATTTGGCTTTGTTCCCTATTATGCCAATAAACAAGTGGATGATGATGGAACTACTTTCAAGAATGGCCTGGGTGATATTACCGTAATGGCTCTATATCAATTACTGCATACCACAAAAAGAACCAATGGCAATAAAGTGCTGGATCAGCAGTTATGGCTGGGTGGTGGTTTTAAATTACCTACCGGTGGCTTTAATGTAAACCTGAAAGATACGAATACAACCATTGCGGATATCAATGCACAACTGGGTACAGGGAGTCTGGATTTTTTATTGAATGGCCTTTATACTATTTCTGTTGGAAATTTTGGTGTCAATGCATCAGCTACTTATAAAATCAATACCACTAACCATGATCAATACAGGTATGGAAATAAATTCAGTTCTACCTGCATTGGTTACTATAAAATAGGCATAAAACAGCATACCATCTCTCCGAATATTGGTATCGGTTATGAATCGGTGAGCAATAATTTATTAAACGGGGCAAAAGTGCAATATACAGGCAGTCATGTAACAACTGCTTTAGCAGGGGTTGAGTTTGGGTTTAATAAAATAGGTGTGGGGATGAATGTACAATTACCCATGCAACAGAATTTTGCAGAGGGGCAAACCCAATTAAGGGTTAAGGCGATGGCGCATCTTACATTTGCCTTATAAAAGCAATTCTTTTTTTTGAAAATAAAAACCTGCTAGCGGTTATGACATTAGCATAACCCTTGCAGGTCTTTATTATTCGCATTGAAAACCCAGTTCCTGGTGAAAATACTTAAATAGCTCTTATTTACTTTTTCTCAAACCGACCGGTAATGGTATCGATTTTTATCCTGTATAAGATATTTTTTACCCGGTTTCCATCATCGATCTTGCTATCTTCTTCATGACCTTCAGTATGAACAGTGCTGCTCGTCATTAATGAAAATATTCTGTTAAAGAGTATATAACGGGCTTTCTCTTCTTCCTGGTCTTTGAGTTCTTCAAATTCTCCAAATACCAAAACGGATTGCCAGTTGGTCATATCAGACATAAGGGTTACTTCAAAACAAACTTTTGGATTTTTTCTGAGGATCTCGAGCTTTTTACCCTCATTCATTTGCCCATAGATATATTCGCCGTTATAGGTATAGGTAATCGGTATGATGTAAGGCTGGTCCTTTTCAGAGCAGGCTAATCTTCCCAGCACCTGGCTGGCAAGTACATTACGGATCTGTGCATTATTTAATTCGCCAAGCATATCGTTGATGGCCGCTAATTTTATACTTCCTCTGGTTCGTTATTAACAGCCTTACCGAAGTTAATATAGCTATCATCGAAAAGAAATGACCCTTATCATTTGTTTCATTGAGTATACTCAACCGAAATAATACACAGCTTTTTGTAAATAAGTATTAATGAAAACAACTGATTGCCTGACCGGGACTATGCGGCAAGTCGGGGCTGATAAACAGAATACCCAGGTTTAGGCCACGAAGCAACAAAATAATCCCGGTAGCAGTGATAAAGAGGGGAACTGATCTATTAAATAGGGTTCTGATCTTAGGTTTGATCAACTGGCCCGCATACCCCATAAGCAGCATTGCGGGTAGCGTGCCTGCGCCAAACATGGCCATAAAAGCGATGCTATTACCAAGTTGTGTCATAGTTACTACCGCAGCAAGTGCTATATATACCATTCCGCAAGGCAATAATCCATTGGCCATGCCCAATATCAAAAAACCAGATATGCCTGAGTTTTGTTTTAGGATCGTCCCCAGTAAGGATTGTACCCAAAGGTAGAATTTAGAAAATGGAGCAAAATGGATGCTTCGTTTCCTCATAAAATACAAAACTGAAAATATTAATATTAAACTGCCAATGATAATAGAAAACCATTGCTGGAAGCCGGCCATATATATTGTTCTCCCTACTAAGCCAAATAAGAGGCCGAAAAGAGAATACGTAATGATACGACCAATCTGGTAAAGAAATAATGAAATGAATTTCATTACCGGAGATAAATGATGTGTAGGAAGAACCAGACTTAATGGACCACACATAACTACACAATGCAGGCTACCTGCCATACCCAGTGTAAATCCAGCCACTAAGATCTGCCACATCATCAGAATATATTTGCTTTACTTTCAGAATAATAATTCTTCTTATCATCATTCCAATCGATCTTAACAGTATAATTACCTGCAGTGATAGAATCCGGGAATATCTGCAGACCATTCTCATTAACCTGCAAAGGGAAGCTTTTATCCTTGGCTGAATTATAGATACAAAAAAACAAAACAGTACCGGTTAATGGCTTGCCTTTCATTTCTGAAGGCATTTGTAAAGTTACCGTATGACCGGTTTGTTTAATTTCAGGAGCTGTACTTAGAAGATTAGCGCGATTACTTCCGTCAATAGTATGCTGGTAAACCAATTCACTTTTATAGTATTCATTATCCACCAGATCCGTATTGAGGCTCATAGAACGATAGGCCAGGTAACAAATCATACTGGCAAATACAACAAATGTGCATACAATTTTATATCCCCAATTCATAAAAGTTCATTTTATTAATTCGCTTCGGGAAAATTCCCTATAAATATACTCAGTAATCAGAATTTATTAAATGGTCCCATAAAATTGGTTTTTAGGATCGTAATGCGCTCATCTCCCTGGTACAATCCAATTTCCAATTTTGTTTTTCTGTCACTGATAAATGAATTTGGCAGCACAATAAAAAAAGATCCGGTGCCCTGTCCTTCTTTTGCTACGCTGATACTTCTGCCCTCAGCTTCGATAATCCTTCCTGGGGCATTTTCTACTCGTAGTGTAATAGGGATATCCTGTCTTGTTTTATTAATTACTTTCACTACATACAGATTAGAAATACTGTCTTTCCCTCTCTCCTGGTAAAGAATTCCCGGAGACCTTACAATTGTTCCATCTACATTTTTACGACTAATTAACAGAAAGGATAAAATTCCTGCCAAAACAAAGAGCAATACAGTATATAATTTCATCCTAACTGTATATTTCAATGCTGTACTTCCTGCAATTCCATTCTCTGATGCATATCGTATTAAACCTCGATCTTTTTTGGTAGCATCCATTATAGCATTACAAGCATCAATACAGGCAGTACATCCCACGCATTCCATTTGTAACCCGTTACGTATATCAATAGCAGTTGGGCAGACTTTTACACATTGAAAACAATCAATACAGTCGCCCCTTTGAACAGTTGGGTCTGCTTCTTTGGTAAACTTAGATCTGGGCTCACCTCTTTTATAGTCATAGGCTACTATCATTGAGTTGGGATCAAGTAATACGCTTTGCAGACGGCCGTATGGACAAATCACTGTACAAACCTGTTCTCTGAAATAGGTATATACGCCAAAGAATACACCAGAAAATACAAGGATAGCAGAAAGACCGCCGACATGCATGGTTATGGGTTCCCGAACAATCTTTTCCAGCTCATCCATTCCAATTATATAGGACAGGAAAAAATTGGCGATAATAAATGCCAGCAGGTAAAAAAGAATGTTTTTTGTAAGTTTTTTACGAATTTTTTCTTCTGTCCAGGGAGCATTTTTCAATATCCTTTGCTTTGCGGCATCTCCTTCAATAAAATACTCAATCTTACGAAAAAGCATTTCCATGAAAATGGTCTGCGGACAAACCCAACCACAGAACAATCGCCCGAATGCTGCCGTAAATAGTACCACAAATACAATAAAGGTAATCATGGTAAGACCGAGAATGAAAAAATCCTGTGGCCAGAAAATTTTACCAAAAAGAATAAATTTTGCCTCAGGAATATTGAAAAGAAAAAGCGGCCTGTCGTTTACCTTAATAAACGGCAATGCGAAAAAAAGTATAAAGAACCCACGACTAACCCAGGTACGAATTGAATAAAATGTTCCTTTTGGCTTTTGGGCAAACACCCATTTTCTTTTTCCACTGGCATCTACGGTTGTCAGCCTGTCGCGAAAAGATTCAGGCGAAGTGCCTGAATTTTTCGCTTTTAATTGATCATTCATCTTAAAAGAACATTTATTTTTTCAGGGAGTCCTTGATAGGCTCCTTGTTTGCTTTTCCCGCACTATCGGCCACTGGTGCAGCCTGAGCTGCCTCTTCTTTATACAATTCACCCTGTGGTGCTTTTGGATTAGGCGGATTGGTACCACGCAATGATTTTACATAGCTGGCCACCTGTGCTATTTGCTTATTAGAATAGGTGTTTTGCCACTGTGGCATTGCATTTACTCCATAGCGGATAGTTTTGAAAATATTTTTAATACTTCCTCCATGTAACCAGTAATCATCAGTAAGGTTAGGGCCAACACTTCCACCTCCGGTAGCTGTATGACAGGCAATGCAAGTGGTCATGAATATTGTTTTACCTGCTGCCAGATCATCAGGAGTACTTAATACTGTAACCGTATTTTCGTCTACAGCATCTCCCTTCTTAGCAATATATTCTTTGATATCCTGATCTGCTTTGATCACAGACAATTCATATTCTTTTACATTAGATAAACCGGTATGGGAAACATGAAAACGGTATAAATAAATACATCCTGATAAAATGGTTATGTAAAATCCATAGATCCACCATGGCGGAAGGCGGTTATCCAACTCGCGGATACCATCATAGTCATGACCCAGGTCTATATCAGCTTCCTGTTCAGCAGGTCTGAAACTGTTAAAACGATCCCACCAACTCAGGGTAGGTATTTTTTTGGCTTCACCTTTTTCAATAGCCAGTTTCAAGGTTTCAGACTTGAGCAATACATTCATATTATACAGCATAGCTAATATAATGACCAGTTCCAGAAAAATAACTGACATCATCATATAAAAAGCTTCTGAGCTCATCCCGGCAATACTTGCATCTGTAGCTGATTTCACTGCGCCTGCGTCTGGCACAACAGTTTGGGCAAACAGGGGCATGCTGAATAATAAAAACACAGCCACTATAGAAGCGGTTATACCTGCTGTATTTGCTTTTTGTTTTTCCTTTTCTTTATGTAAGGAAATTTTTGCAACATATAATAATACTTTTCCCATAATAGCAATACAAGCCAATAACAAAATCATTAGCGCAATCAGGAATAAGGCTACTGTATTGCTTAGTATGGAAGGTGCAGGAGGTCCTGCTGCCAATGCTGGCTGAATACTAACCAATAACAGACCGGAGCAGATTCCGGTGATATATTTTACCCGTTTTGTAATTTGTGAATGCATAGTAGTTATGTTTAATTCTCAGTTATCAAGTGGTATACGACTTATCTCAATAAATGTTTTCTTTTTGGTCTTGAACACCCAAATCATCATCACAACAAAGAATACAAGAAACACCAACAGAGATATGATTCCAAATATGTCAACTCCGCCAATTTTTTCTATGTAATAGATAAATTTCATAATCGATTTTCTTAATTTTTATCCGCAACAATTACTTTCTTGGGTTCTGCTTTGATATCTATTCCTATTCTTTGGAGATAAGCAATCAAGGCAATGATTTCTTTATTGGCCGGTGTTTTGATTTTATCTTTTTCCAGACTGGCTGCAATGGATTCTTCCTGTTTTACCAGATCGGCATTGGCAATCTTATCATATCCATCAGGATAAGGCACTCCTAAAGTTTGCATTGCCCTGATTTTAGCCGGTGTAGAAGCTGTATCAATCGCATCTTCCAGTAGCCAGGTATATTGAGGCATGATAGATCCTGGTGACATAGATCTTGGATCATACATGTGATTATAATGCCAGCTGTCAGGGTATTTGCCTCCTTCGCGTGCCAGATCTGGTCCGGTTCGTTTACTACCCCATTGGAATGGGTGATCGTATATGAATTCACCCGCTTTTGAATATTCACCATATCTGGCTACTTCATCTCTGAATGGGCGGATCATTTGTGAGTGACATAGATAACAGCCTTCCCTGATATAAATATCACGTCCCTGTAATTCCAAAGGTGTATATGGTTTTACACTGGCAATCGTAGGGATATTTGATTTAATCAGGAATGTGGGTATCATTTCTATTAATCCGCCTAGCGCAACCACCACAAGGCTTATTATCAGCATGGTTACTGGTTTTCTTTCAATTACCCTGTGCCAGTATTCTTTTTTAGGAGAAGATTCTTTTATTATAGGCATTGCTTCTGCAGCTTCATCAGGTACAAATGTTCCCTGGAGAATCGTTTTAGCCAAGTTATATACCATGATTAATGCACCCGTCAGGTATATGACCCCTCCAATACTTCTCAATACATATAAAGGTTTGATATTGGTTACTGTTTCCAGGAACTGAAATTTCAGTTGTCCTTCCGGAGTAAATGATTTCCACATCAGGCTTTGTTCAAAACCTGCCCAATACATGGGTACTGTATAAATGATGATACCAATGGTTCCCAACCAGAAGTGGTTAGTAGCCAGTTTTTTTGAATAGAGAGTGGTATCCCAAAGTCTTGGCACCATATAGTATAAAATAGCGAATGCCATGAATCCGTTCCAACCAAGACCACCGATATGTACGTGTGCTATAATCCAATCGGTATAGTGCGCAATGGCATTGATTGTTTTCAGACTCAACATGGGTCCTTCAAATGTTGACATACCATAACAGGTAATCGCCACCACCATGAATTTCAAAACGGGATCTTCTTTTACTTTATCCCATGCACCTCTTAATGTAAATAAACCATTCAGCATACCACCCCAGCTTGGCGCAATCAGCATAACGGAAAAAACTACACCCAGTGACTGTGCCCAATCAGGTAAAGCAGTATATAATAAGTGGTGAGGGCCTGCCCAGATATACAGGAAAATCAAAGCCCAGAAGTGAATAATGGAAAGACGATAAGAATATACGGGTCTGTTAGCTGCTTTTGGCAGAAAATAATACATCAGACCTAATACAGGTGTAGTAAGGAAGAAAGCCACCGCGTTATGTCCGTACCACCATTGTACCAATGCATCCTGCACACCGGCATACCAGCTATAACTTTTCATGAAAGAAACGGGTATTTCCATGGAGTTAACTATATGCAGCATGGCTACAGTAACCCAGGTAGCGATATAAAACCAGATAGCAACATATAAATGTTTTTCTCTTCTTTTGATGATCGTACCAAACATATTAATACCGAAAACCACCCATACCAAAGTGATCGCTATATCAATAGGCCATTCCAACTCGGCATATTCTTTACCGGTTGTTTTTCCCATTAACAGGCTGATGGCTGCGGCAGCAATAATTGCCTGCCATCCCCAGAAATGAATCCAGCTAAGTTTATCGCTGAACATTCTGGCTTTGCAAAGTCTTTGCAGTGAATAATATATCCCGGCAAAAATTGTATTACCAACAAAAGCGAAAATAATAGCATTTGTATGTAAAGGACGTACCCGGCCAAAAGTGGTAGGTGCAAAATTCATACTTATCTGAGGAAGGTAGATCTGCACAGCTGCATATAAACCTGCCAGCATGCCTACTATACCAAAAATGACCGTTGCATAGCCGAAAGCCCTAACAATCCGGTTATCATAATAAAATTTTTCCATTTGCATAAGGGGTTTGTTTATTGGTATTTATTTTATTTCTTTTTCAGGAGCCGGTTTATCATCAAATAATATTCTGGAAGCCGGTGAGTAATCATCTTCAAATTGCCCCGATTTCACACCCCACAAAAAGGCCGCAAGGAAAAGGGAGGCAATGGTAATACTGGCAATGATCAGAATAATGATTACACTCATAGAGTCCTATTAGATGTAAAAATATTGTTGGACGAAGCCATGGGAGATAACGAATATCATCCGGGCAACTGATCTTCGTCAATAAAAAATATATTTCCTCTCTTAACAATCAGATTTTCATTCTTTTAGCTAACTGATTACTACTTCCAAAAGTGACTAATAAGATACACAGCGAACTAC
>CAIYKV010000186.1 GCA_903926855.1 uncultured Bacteroidota bacterium
ATCTGGCGATACGCTTCTTCAGCGGCCATTACCGTATCAACGGCAATACCTTCCTGAACGGGAACATTGTACTTTTTCAATAATTCTTTGGCTTGGTATTCATGCAGGTTCATGCGGGAAAATTTTTGCGAAGATAAGCCAAACCACTATTCAGAAAAGGGCTTTTATTATTATTGTTGTAACATTAAATCTGCTAATTTTACCACCTAATCTTGTATATTTAAATTTAAATCGTAAAAAACATTATCATTTATGAAAAAAGCATTTTTGGCATTGGCTGGTGTAGCCTTTTTAGCGGGCATCTATTCATTTGCCCCAGGAACTGAAAAGAAAGCTCCGGCTTCATTAACTGTTTCTACTGAAAAAAGTCGCATTGACTGGGTAGGTGCAAAAAAATCAGATTTTCATACTGGTTATTTTCCTATCAAGAGTGGTACAGTAACCGTTGAGGGTGGTAAACTGACTGGTGGAAAATTTGTGATCGACCTGGCTAACCTGAAAGTAACTGATGCAGGTGGTGGAGACAGATTAACCGGTCACCTGAAAACTCCTGATTTCTTTGATGTTGCCAAATTTGGTGAAGCTACCTATGAAATCACCGGTGTTACATATACCAGTGAAAGCACTGCTGAAATCAGTGGTAACCTGAATATTAAAGGAACAAATGTTCCCGTTAAATTCCAGGCCCAGATCCGCAACCTGGATGAGAAAGGCGGTTTTTTTGCACAGGCTTTTTTTAGCGTAGACAGAACTACTTTTGGTGTTAACTATGGTATTGGAATGGTTGCAAAAGATGTTGAATTAGCTATTCATATTTTTGCGAAATAATTCTATCAACTTTATTATCAAAAAGCACTGCATCATGCGGTGCTTTTTGTTTTTGGGTATATTCGTAATCATTAAATAAGAACTATGTCAAAGATTCAGGTTGCATCAATTACGCCGGTAGAACTGATCAGCGGGTATACTGCCAGGTTTATTCATACAGCAGAAATGACTTTTTCTTTTGTGGATGTTATTGCAGGTAAAACCCTTCCCGAACATTCCCATCCACATGAACAGGTATCGCATATTCTGGAAGGTGAATTTGAATTAACGCTGGATGGAAAACCGATCCGATTTGGTGTAGGCGAAGTAGTAGTGATCCCTTCCAATATAAAACATGCGGGACTCGCTATTACGGATTGTAAGATATTGGATGTGTTTACGCCGGTTAGGGAGGATTATAGGGTGATGTTGGAGAATGCAAATAGAAAGTAAGGGGTTGTTGAGGAATTGCTGTTGGCTATTAGCTATTGGCCATTGGCTTTTAGCACTATTTTAATTTTTGTCTAACCGATAAACGTGTTGTAAAAAAATATAACCTTGTACACTATAGTCTAACTAACCAACAGCCAATAGCCACCTCCTCTTATTCCCCCCTCATTTTCTTAATCTCCTCAGTCAATTTAGGCACTACCTCAAACAAATCCCCTACAATGCCATAGTCTGCTGCTTTAAAGAAAGGGGCTTCAGGATCTTTGTTAATGACTACGATTACTTTACTTCTGTTTACTCCGGCCAGATGTTGTATGGCACCGGAGATGCCCAGGGCAATATATAAATTGGGTGCAATCTGAACGCCTGTTTGTCCAACATGCTCATGATGTGGACGCCAGTTTGCATCGGCCACGGGTCTGCTGCAAGCAGTGGCTGCATGTAATTCTTTGGCAAGGTCTAGCAGGATACCCCAATTTTCAGGTCCTTTCAAGCCACGTCCGCCACTTACTACAATATCTGCTTCTGTTAAGGGAACTTCACCAATGATTTTATCAACGGAGTTGATCTTTACTTTCGGATTGCCCACTGCAATAGCCAGACTACTTACTTCTGCAAGTCCATCACCCGCAAGTGTATGAAAGCTATTTGGATTAAGGGAAATGACTTTAATAGCAGAATGGATCGCGATGTTCGCAAATGCTTTTCCGGAAAACACGGTTTTCTTTACTACAAAGCCATTGGAAGTATCCGGTAGCGCAGAAGCTCCAGTAACAATCCCTGCCTGTAAACGCGCAGCAACATTGGCTGAAATGGCTTTTCCGGTTTGGGTATGCGAGAATATAACCACAGTGGCTCCCAGTTGTTTTACCGACTCTGCAATTACGTTTGTAAATAATTGGGCATCGAGGTGGTTCAGGGTTTCATTGGCTACCTGGTGTACTATTTTGATACCGTATTTACCCAAATCAGCCAGGTTATCGGTAACTGTTCCTAAAACAAGTGCTTCAGCAGTAGTTCCGAGTTGTGCGGCAAGTTTGGCACCATACGTGGCTACTTCGTAGGAAGCTTTTTTAATATGACCTTCTGATTGATCTATAAATATGAGTACTGACATAATAATTTTTTTGAAGTTGGATACTTGGATTTCTAAATGGCTTTGGCTTCTTCGTGAAGTAATCTTACCAGTTCGGCAACATTATCGGGACTAACCAGTTTTACCCCTGCTTTGGCTGGTGGAAGTTCAAAACTGAGAATACTGGTTAATGCATCAATGGCAGCGGGTTCTACTACTTTCAGGGGTTTGGTTCTTGCAGCCATGATACCGCGCATATTGGGAATTCTTTGTTCAGCCATTCCTTTCTGACAACTTACCACAACCGGTAAAGCCACTTCATCGGTTTCTTCTCCACCTTCAATTTCCCGGGAAATCAGCGCAGTATTACCTGTGAGTTCAAATTTGGTTGCCAGAGAAATATAGGGTGTATCCGTTAATTCGGCCACCATCCCGCCAATGGCAGAACCATTGAAATCAATCGCTTCTTTACCTGTAAAAATGATATCATATTTCTCTTGTCTGGCTATTTCGGCAATCTGGGCAGCCACATAATAGCTATCCTTCGCTGGGGCGTTTACCCTGATGGCTTCATCTCCACCCAGGGCTAGTGCTTTTCTGATCACCGGGTCGCAATCGGGTCCGCCTACTGTAATCAGGTGAATAACAGTGGCAGGGTCCTTTTCTTTTAGTTCAATGGCCCTGACCAGAGAATACCATTCGTCATACGGATTGATGATCCATTGCACCCCATTTTCATCAAATTGGGTATTATTATCTGTGAAAGCGATACGGGCTGTTGTATCCGGGGTTTTGCTGATGCAGACGAGTATTTTCATATTGGAAATTTGTCGGTTTACAAAATAGTTGTTTATGCAACTATTTGCAAATATAGGAAGGATTTGAAAGTGACAAAGTTTTGCCTGTTAATTTTTTACTGCCCTGGGTAGGGTTTGGCTGTAAACCAATTCATACCTTTAGAAAATGGACAGAATAGCAAAGATCAAGGAGTTTTTGGAGGCCAATCCCTCCGATAATTTTTTACGGCACGCTTTGGCATTGGAATATACCAAAATAGGAGAGGATGGCAAGGCCAGAGAATATTTCGAAGCCATTCTCAGTGATTCACCGGATTATATTGGCTCTTATTATCATCTGGCAAAACTGCTCGAAAAAATGGGAGAAACCCCTTTGGCCATTGAATGGTATGAAAAAGGAATGGCGGCTGCTAAAAAAGCCGGGGATAATCATGCGTATGGGGAATTGCAGGGGGCATATGAGGATTTGGTTTATTGAGAAAATTCAAAAGTCAAAAGTCAAAATTCAAAAGTCAAAATTCAAAA
>CAIYKV010000187.1 GCA_903926855.1 uncultured Bacteroidota bacterium
ATAATACATATATATTAAATACAAATTTGTGTTATTCTCCTATCCCTATTCCAAAATTTGACTACTAAGGAAGATAATTTACCCAATTCTTTTACAGAGCAGCTACATACTCCATCACTTCTGTGAGTGATTTTTTGAAATGGGCGTTTGGTGGTAATTTCTTTTTATAGGTCTGGGTAAGAATTCCCGAGATAACCAGTTTTCGATCGGGCATTCGGTTATGGGCATTGATCAGGAATTTCTCAAAATTGAAATTCTGTGCCACTGAGGTAAGATGGGTATATAAATAATCGGGCTTTTTGGTGTCCGCCACAAACTCAACATCTTTTAATGGCACATTTGCGCCCAGATAGTAAACACGAATACCCCTGCTTTTAAAAATAAAATACATAAACAAAAGGCCAATTTCATGGTGCTCTCCTTCTGGTAAAAAAAGAAGAACAGATCGGTTACTATTTACTATTGGACTAATATTTTCAATTCCAATGATCAGTTTCTGTCTAATCACATTGGTAGCCAGATGTTCCTGTGCAGGGTTAATATGATTGGTTACCCAAAGAATGCCGATTCTTTCCAGAAATGGAAATATGATTTGAATAATTGCTTTTTCGATTCCCTTTTGCCTGATATATCCATCCAGCATGAGTTCAAAATCTTCAATATTGATTTCGACCATTGCATGAATCATGTCATTGATCAAACGTTCCTGCTGGGCCTGTATTTGAGAGAGAGATAAAATTTTATCAGACATTTCAGACGGGGTCATCTTGTCGATATGGGAGATTTTATACCCATATTTATTCAATAAGGCGATATTCAGGATGGTTTTTAACTCACCACTGGAATAAAACCGGATATTGGTCTGGGTTCGTTGGGGATTTAGGAAAGAATAGCGTTGCTCCCATATGCGGATGGTATGGGCTTTAATCCCCGATAGGTTTTCGAGATCCTTTATTGTAAAAGCATTCATAGGGAACTTAACAGCCTGAAACGTTTTTTGTTTACAAAATGTAAATTACGTTGCCAATCAGGCTATTTTATCTTCCGAAGGTATTCTCCATAGCCGCTTTTGGCATATTTATCTGCCAGCAACAAGAGTTGCTCGCGCACTATAAATCCCATTCTGAATGCCACTTCCTCAATACAACCGACCTTCTGGCTTTGTCGTTTTTCAATGACTCTCACAAATTCGCAGGCATCACTTAATGAATCAAAAGTACCGGTATCCAACCAGGCAGTACCTCTGTTCATAATGCCCACCTGTAGTGTTCCCTGTGTCAGGTATACCTTATTTACATCCGTAATTTCATACTCGCCCCTGGGAGAGGGAGCAATATTTTTAGCAATCTCCACTACGCTGTTATCATAAAAATATAATCCAGGTACTGCATAATTGGATTTAGGCTGCACAGGTTTTTCCTCAATGGAAATCGCCTGCCGGTTATTATCAAATTCAACAACCCCATATCTTTCCGGGTCATTTACTTCATACGCAAATACTGCGGCACCGGAAAGGTCATTGAATGATTGTAATAATTTGCTGAATCCGGCTCCGTAAAAAATATTATCTCCTAATATTAAAGCGACTTTATCCTTTCCGATAAATTTTTCTCCAATCACAAATGCCTGGGCAAGTCCATTGGGTACTGCCTGCACTGCATAGGAAAAGGTACAACCCAATTCGGAACCATCACCCAATAATCTTTGAAACTGTGTAGAATCCTCAGGAGTTGTAATCACCAATATTTCATGAATTCCCGCCAGCATTAAAACAGATAGCGGATAATAAATCATGGGTTTATCGTAAATAGGCATCAGTTGTTTGCTGATTCCTTTTGTGATCGGATACAATCTTGTTCCTGAACCACCCGCCAGAATAATGCCTTTCATAGTCTAAAATTTAAGTGTGCTCTCAATATCTTGTAAAGGAGTTAATATGGTATCCTTTTCAGACAGTATTAATTCACTCTGATTAAGCTGCCAATCAATTGCTAAAGCTGGATCGTTGTAGATGACTCCGCCCTCAGCTGCTTTATGATAGTAATTATCACATTTATAAAAGAAAACCGCCTGTTCGCTCAATACGACAAATCCATGTGCAAAACCTCTGGGAACAAAAAACTGGGTCCGGCTGTCCTCAGATAATTCAACTGCTACATGACGGCCATATGTGGGAGATGATCTCCTAAGATCTACTGCCACATCCAATACTTTTCCTTTTAAAACCCTTACCAGTTTGGCTTGTGCAAATTCTCCATGTTGAAAATGAAGTCCTCGCAGAACACCTCTTTGCGAGCTTGATTGATTATCCTGAACAAAATCAACAGCCAATCCTGTTTTTTCCAGAAATGTATTCCGATTGAAACTCTCGAAGAAATAACCCCGGTGATCTCCAAAAAAGGTATCGTGAATTATATAACAATCTTCTAAAATTGTTTTTTCAACTTGCATATCTTATCTATTTGTGTACATAGACTGGTAATAGTTCTGGTATGCCCCGCTGGTAACATTGTTTAACCAGGTGCTGTTTGACAAAAACCAATCGATGGTCTCACTTAGTCCCTGTTCAAATGTTACTGTTGGTTTCCAGCCCAGTTCCCTGTTTATTTTTGAAGCATCAATTGCATATCTACGATCATGACCTGGTCTGTCTTTCACATAAGTAATCAACTTTTCACTATGGCTGGCTTCGCGACCCAGCTTTTGATCCATTAATGTACAAAGCAATTTTACAAGATCAATATTTCTCCATTCATTGAATCCGCCAATATTATAGGTTTCTCCATTCACCCCTTTATGAAAAATAAGATCAATGGCCAATGCATGGTCTTTTACATACAACCAGTCGCGCGTATACAAACCATCTCCATATACAGGCAATGGCTTTTCCTGAATAATATTATGAATGAATAGCGGAATCAGTTTTTCTGGAAAATGGAATGGCCCATAATTATTAGAACAGTTGGATACAACCGTTTGCATATGATAGGTTTCTCGATAGGCTCTTACAAAATGATCGGAGGATGCTTTACTAGCTGAATACGGTGAATTGGGATCGTAAGCAGTTGTTTCGGTAAACAATCCGGTATCACCAAGACTTCCATATACTTCATCAGTAGAAATATGGTAAAACAGGTGCTTTGAATAGTCAGCACTCCATTTTTTTCGCGCTGTATTTAATAAATTTACCGTACCGATAATGTTGGTATACACAAAGTCCAGGGGAGATACTATGGAACGATCAACATGCGATTCTGCAGCCAAATGAATCACATCGGTAATGGCATATTTATCAAAAGTTTCTTCCAACGCAGCAACATCCAGAATATTCACTTTTGCAAATGAATAATTGCGTTTGTTTTCTATATCTGAAAGATTTTCGAGATTGCCCGCATAAGTAAGGCAATCCAGGTTAATGATCCTGTTTTCAGGATATTTATTGACGAAAAGACGTACTACGTGAGATCCGATAAAGCCTGCCCCACCTGTAATCAGTATATTCTTGCTCATAGGTAAACAATTATTCAGTCAACCCGCAAATTAAGAATAATTCCTGGCAGCAGGCAATATAATAGGGCAATATGACCAAAATCACCCCTCCGAGAATAGCCGTCCCCGGATACCAAATATCTTTCTAAGTTTCCTATCTTCAACCAACAAAACAGCCCGCCATGAACCAACGCTATTATTCTCTTGATGTATTCCGGGGTGCTACGGTTGCTCTGATGATATTGGTAAATAATCCGGGAAGTTGGGCGCATATCTATTCTCCATTGGAACATGCTTCCTGGCATGGCTGTACGCCTACCGACCTTGTTTTCCCATTTTTTCTTTTTGCCGTAGGTAATGCTATGGCATTTGTGATGCCAAGATTTGAACAGGCCGGGCCGGCATTTTTTTGGAAAAAAGTGATCAAAAGAAGCCTGCTCATCTTTGCGATCGGACTTTTCTTAAACTGGAGCCCATTTGTTCGTTGGGATGGCGAGAACATTGTATGGAAACTTTGGCAAAATATCCGGATACTGGGGGTATTACAAAGAATTGCAATTTGCTATTTTTTTGCTTCTGTAATCATTTTCTATGCAAAAACCAAGGGGGCTTTTGTGATTAGTGGGATACTCCTGTTAGCGTATTGGTTTATCTGCTTATTACTAGGTAACCCAGGCGACCCATTCAGTTTATCGGGATGGTTTGGCACCAAAATAGACCTAAGTATATTAGGCGTGGGACATATATATAAAGGAGAAGGGATTCCATTTGATCCGGAAGGATTGATGAGCGTTGCAGGAGCGATTGTTCAGGTAGTTTTTGGCTTTTTTGTTGGGCAATATATTCAGCAAAAAGGGAAAACCTATGAAATGCTTTCTCATCTGTTTGTTGCAGGATTGATTTTATTCTTTACCGGTTATTGCTGGGATCTGGTATTCCCGGTGAACAAAAAAATATGGACCAGCAGCTATGTTTTATATACAACCGGATTGGCTGTGATGGTATTGGGCACGTTAATCTACCTGGTTGAATTCAAAGAAGTGAAAGGTGCCTGGAGTCGGTTTTTTGATGTGTTCGGAAAGAACCCATTATTCATCTTTGTATTAAGTGGCTTTTTACCAAGGGTATTGGCAATGTTTCGCTGGATAGATCACACTACTCCGGATGGCAAGCCGGTATATACTTCTGCATTTCCATGGTTCTATGAGCATATCTGTAAAAATATAGCTACTGATCTTAGGGTAGGATCATTATTATATGCCATTATAATGATCCTATTTTATTGGCTGATTGTATACATATTGGACAAGAAAAAGATCTATATCAAAGTATAATCTGGTTATCCATTTTTGATTATTTTTTAGCAAGTTTTTTAGCGGGGTTCCCGGCATAATTTCCTGGTTCGGTAATTTTTTTGGTAACCACCGCTCCAGCGCCTATCACCACATCATCACAAATGGAAACTGGTAAAATCGTTGCATTACTTCCAATAGAAACACGGTTTCCAATAAAAGTGGGCTTCCAGTCGGCAGGATTACCTGAAGGACCACCATTTGCAAACAGGTCATTTACAAACATCACTCCATGCCCTACAAAACAATCATTACCGATACTCACGAGTTCGCAGATAAAACTATGTGATTGAATTTTACAGCGACTTCCGATAATCACTCCTTTTTGAATTTCAACAAATGGACCAATAAAACATTCATCACCGATAGTGCATTCATACAAATTACAAGGGGAGATAATGGCCACTTTATCTCCAAAAACCACATCACGAACCCCGACAGATAAAGATTGAAACATAGTTTCTGATTTTATGATGTATCTAATTGATGGTTTTGAAAAGATTAAAATTTATGCAGTAAATAGATATTTATTCTTCAATTACCCTATTCCAACGCAAGATCCGGGTTAGACAAATAGCGCTTCTGCTTTCTCAATACTTTCCGATTTACCCACATCCACGAAATGGGCACCACTATGATCAAATGATTCTATGGGATACTCTCCTGCAAGGTCCAGGTACACATCTACCATAGAAAATTTTCCATTTTGCTTGATCAATGGAAAAATAGAAGATTGAATAACATGAATCCCGCTAAATGCCTTTAATTGAGGCAAATGATTCGTTCTTACCCGTTTTTCTTCCCCGGTTTTTGTATTGCACCATCCCGATAATAAATGCTGCTCATTAAATATAAAATACCGGGATGTTTCTCTATTGCTAACCGCTAAGGTTGCCAATGGCTTTTTTAGCAGATGTTGTTGAATCATCGCCGACAGGTTCAGATCAGTGAGTATATCAACATTCATTAATACAAAATCTGATTCCTGGAAAAGATACCAGGCTGCTTTCTGTAAACCTCCCCCTGTTTCCAGTACAACATCCTTTTCATCCGAAATGGTAATAGCAGATCCCCATCCCTTATTCCTTTCTATTGCATCAATAATCTGATCAGCAAAATGATGAACATTCACGATCACATCAAAAATGCCCGCTTTTTGCAGGTAAATAATATTTCTCTGCAATAAGGATTGTCCATTTACTATCGCCAAAGCTTTTGGATGTTGATCTGTCCATGGTTTTAGTCTGGACCCTAATCCTGCTGCAAGTATCATTCCTTTCATAAAATAGATTATACCATTCGAAAACTAAATTTCTCTTAACCAGTTGGCGCTATTGGTATGCGTAAGTTTTACTTTCACCTTATACTTATTGCGTAAATGTCTGGCTGTTTGCTCTGCGGCATATACACTTCTGTGCTGACCACCTGTACAACCAAAATTGATCATTAAATGACTGAACCCTCTTTTCAGGTAATCTGCAACAGTAATATCAATCAAGTCCCAAACGCTGTTCAGGTATTCATTCATTCGGGTTCGCTGTTCCAGGAAATCCTGCACAGATTTATCCATACCAGTCAGGGTTTTGTAATCATCAAATCTTCCGGGGTTCAGGATACCCCTCATATCAAATACAAAACCGCCGCCATTCTCACTTGGATCGGCTGGTATCCCTTTTTTATAGCTAAAACTGTTCACTTCAATTACTAAAGGAGTTTCTTCCGTTGCCTGAATGGTTTCGAAGCGTGCGATCATTTCATCTGTTACTACCAAGCCTAATACACGATCAAATTCAGGTGTTACAATACCAATTCTTTTATGTTGGATAAAAAATTTCAGGTTCCTTAGTGCCAGTGGTATA
>CAIYKV010000188.1 GCA_903926855.1 uncultured Bacteroidota bacterium
AGAATTTTTTATTAAGCCAGTGACTGGCATAGGCGCTGGCAGCTCCTGTAACAGCTCCGGCTAGTACATCAGAAGGATAGTGTTGCCCAAGATAAATTCTAGAATACCCAACGCCAGTAGCCCATACATAGGCAGGAACTGTAATATACCATTTATGATAAATGAGTGCCAATGATGTAGCGGTAGAAAAAGCAATAGAAGTGTGTGCAGAAGGGAATGAATAACCATTATCTATTGCATCAGGATAAATTCCGGTATAAGTGATATAGGGGCGGGGACGTTTTACCACTGATTTGAGCAGTTCCGTAGCTACTGTTGTGATACCCAAACCAGCAAGCATTTCCACCCCATTGATTTCACCCTCTGTTTTATGTTGAAAATAAGAAACGGCAAATATGCCAAGTGGGATGCCGGCAGATAAAACATAATCTGTTGAGGATAGTGATTTGAAAACAAAATTATTCGGATTGGCAGGATTTGCATTTCTTACAAAATCAACTTCCCAGCCAGCTTGTGCCTTTGAAGAAATAGCAATACAGGTAAAACTCAGCACTAATAAAAAGAATACACCGGTTTTCGATAGCTTCATGATGATTATTTATGGGTAACCCCTTAATTTAGATTTGCCAGGCTTTCCTGAATGGTGGAAATACGGGCTTCGGCATCTGCCATTTTTTTTCTCTCCAGTTCAATGACTTCGGGTTTTGCATTTTGAATAAAGCGTTCATTATTCAGCTTTTTCTGTACAGATTCAAGAAATTTTACCTGGTGCAAAAGGTCTTTTTGTAATTCTGCCTGTAAGGTTTCCGCATCCAGTTTTTGTTCTGTCTCAATAAAGAATTTATCTTTTTCAAGCGCCACCACGATACAATTGGGAACTGTTTGTGTCGTATACTGAATGCTTTCTATGTTCACCTGTTTTGCCAGAATATTTTCAATGGCAGTGTATTCGCTTACCCTATCTGTTTCAATATGTAATTTGATTGGGTCTTTGGGTTTTAGCTGGTTTTTATTTCGTGCATCGCGTAATGCAGAGATGATTTTTTTCAGCAATTCACCGGCATCCAATATTTCTTTTGAATAGTTCTTTAGTGGCGCTGACTGTTTTACACAGAGATCATCTTTTTTATCCCCTAATAAATGATAAATCTCTTCGGTAATAAACGGCATAAAAGGATGTAGCAATTGCATCAGTTCTTCGAAATAAACTACTGTTCTTTCATATACAGCCTGGTTAACCGGTTGTTCAAAACCCGGTTTCACCCATTCCAGGTACCAGCTACAGAAATCATCCCATATCAGTGAATAGATGGTTTTTAATGCTTCACTTAAACGGAATTGATTCATCATGCTATCCACTTCTGCCTTAACTTGATTTAGCCGGTTCTCAAACCAGTTCAAAGCAAATTCGTGATCAGAGTTGGGCAGTTCCGGAATGGCTTCAGTTGATTGACGGGCTTCCCACATTTTCAGCAACTTAAGGGCATTCCAGAGTTTATTATTAAAATTTCGTCCCTGCTCCAGTGCTGATTCATCAAATAAAATATCATTACCGGCAGGTGAGGCAATCATGATTCCAAAACGAACAGCATCGGCTCCATATTGGTCTATCAGTCCCAGCAGATCTGGGGAATTCCCGAGACTCTTGCTCATCTTCTTACCCTGCTTATCTCTTACGATCCCGGTAAAATAAACATCTTTAAACGGCTTTTTACCCATGTATTCATAACCCGCCATTATCATCCTGGCTACCCAGAAAAATATGATCTCAGGTGCCGTTACCAAAGTATTCGTCGGATAATAGTAGTTGACTTCTGCATTTCCCGGATTGGATAAACCTTTGAAAACCTCAAATGGCCATAACCAACTCGAAAACCAGGTATCCAGACAATCATCATCCTGCCGAATATCCGTAATACTAAAGCGGGTGTTTTGTTTTTTGAATTCCTCCCATGCTTCTTCTTTGGAAGCCGCTACCACAAAAGCACCATCCGGTGTATACCAGGCAGGTATCCGATGTCCCCACCATAATTGCCTACTGATACACCAGTCTTTGATATTCTCCATCCAGTGGCGATACAGGTTCTTGAATTTAGCGGGGTGAAAATGAATCTCATCATCCATTACTGCTTTCAAAGCAGGGGCAGAGATGGATTGCATACTTACCCACCATTGTAAACTTAACCTGGGCTCTACAATCACATCGGTTCGTTCACTAAATCCTATCTGGTTGGTATATTCTTCAATCTTTACCAGATTGCCAGCCGACTCCAATAAAGGAATAATCTTTTTTCTTACCTCAAAACGATCCTCGCCAATAAATAACTGAGCTGCTTCGCTCATCGTTCCATCATCATTCATGGTATCAATGATCTCAAGATGATATTTCTGCCCTAACTGATAATCATTCATATCATGAGCCGGGGTAACCTTTAATGCGCCTGTACCAAAATCAAGGGTTACATAATCATCCGGGATAATAGGGATCTTTCGATTGATTAAAGGAACATAGGCAAATTTTCCATGCAGGTGTTTGTATCTTTCATCAGCCGGGTTCACACAAATAGCCGCATCACCTAAAATCGTTTCTGGTCTTACCGTTGCGATAGTGATATATTCATTTTCAGCATCTGCTAAACGGTATTGGAGATAATATAATTTGCTCTGTACTTCCTTATAAATAACTTCTTCATCACTTAACGCCGTTTTCGCCTTTACATCCCAGTTAATCATTCTCTTGCCCCGGTAAATATGTCCTTTCTGAAAAAGATCAATAAAAACTTTGATCACGGATTGATAATAATCAGGATCCATGGTAAAAGAGGTCCGGTCCCAATCAAGACTACACCCCATTTTTTTCAACTGCTGTAAAATGATGCCTCCATACTTTTCTTTCCATTCCCAGGCATAACCCAAAAATTCATCCCGGCTGAGAGAGGATTTTGTGATCCCTCTTTCCCTTAACATTGCCACTACTTTGGCTTCAGTGGCAATCGATGCATGATCTGTGCCGGGTACCCAACAGGCATTTTTTCCCTGCATCCGGGCTCTCCTCACCAGAATATCCTGGATAGAATTATTCAGACAATGCCCCATATGGAGAACGCCTGTCACATTTGGTGGTGGAATCACAACCGTATAAGCCTCCCTGTCATCGGGCTTGCTTGTAAAATAACCTTTACTCAGCCAATGTTCATACCATCTGGCTTCTACTTCATTGGGGATATAATGCTTGCTTAGTTCCATTTCCTGCTTAGTACTTATTGCTCAGTGTTTTATACTTATCTGACTATTCCGATATGCCTGATAAGTGTGAAAATGCAAAAGTAAGGAAAAGAGAGGGGCCAGCAGGGAGTAGGGTGACAGAAAGGACTATCGTGTTAGTATTTCTAAGGTATTTAGCTCGTAAATGGAACCGGGGACTTCGGATTGAGCAGATTTGTCTGTGCCCTTTTCTGATTCGGCACAATCTGGACAGGAAGCCTGATTAAGACCTACCGATTGGCAACAGCTG
>CAIYKV010000189.1 GCA_903926855.1 uncultured Bacteroidota bacterium
ATAAAATGATACAAATCATGTTTTCACAGATTTTATTCAGGTTATATGGTCATTTCTATACTTCCATGGGCTTATTTAATCCAACCATGGGCTTTATACCAATAAATAGTTTGCTTTAAACCCTCTTCCAAAGAATATTGTGGCAGGTAACCTAGATTACGTATTTCCTTGCAATCAACCCCCCAGTTTTTTGCTTCAAATTCTTTGAGTCTTTCTTTGTTTAAGACAGGTACTTTTCCACTTAGCCTACCCAACAATTCAGATAAAATAGCAGCAAAACGAACAACCGGAACCGGTAATATGAGGGATATTGTTTTGGTATGCAGAATTCGTTTAACAATAGTGTTGAATTCTTTGGCTGTATAAATCCGACAATCCGATACCAATAAATTACAATTTACGGCAGTTGATTCAATACCCTGAAAAACCGCATCGCAAAGATCTCTTACATGCAAAAAGCTTAATAACTGGCGGTCAGTTCCAATATATACCTCTATATGTTTTTTGATGGATTTAATAAGAAGTAATACATCTTTCTCTCTGGGACCATATACCGTGGTGGGATTGAAAATAAGAAATGGGAAATCGGGAGTCTGATAAAGTAATTCTTCCGCTTGTAGTTTGCTTCTTCCATAAGCGGTTAAAGGCTCCTTTTGATGAAATGCTGTAATGGGTTCAGTTCCTATACCTGGTCCAAAAGAAGCCAAGCTGCTGATATAAATAAATTTTGTAGGTACCAATTCATTACGCTTCAAAGCAGTAATCAACTTTTGGGTATTCAAAAAATTGACTTCTTCAAATAATAAATTGTTTACCGCTTTGGTTACACCGGCATTATGGATGACAAAATCTAACTGGCCATATTTCAATTTACACTCTTGTAGTGCAGTATCGAGAGAAATATCGCTGGTAAAATCAAGTTCCAGAAAATGTATGGCAGGGTCCTGCAAAAATTGTTTAGAACTGGCAGTTCGTATCCCGGCAATGGTGCAGTATTGTTTTTTGATTGCCTGCTCTACCAAAAAACTTCCGATAAATCCGCTTGCACCGGTAATTAAAATCGTTTTTTTTGTCAGGCCCATGATTTATTTATTCAGGTATTTGATAAAACATCTTCGCCTTTTATGTTGTTTGGCTTCGAAATGATCCCATAGAGCCTGAACCTGTTTATTTAGTTCCAGTTCAGGATTAGATTCAGCAAACTGAATCCCATTGCGGATATATGACTTGCTTAACTCATGCATAAGGATTGCATTTACTCCTTTCCCTTGATAAGCTTTATTAACGGCAACCAAATAGAGATCAGCCAGGTTATTTCTTTTTAAAGCCTTCAAAATATGAAAAACACCAAAAGGGAAAAGACTGCCTTTGGCTTTTTGAAGTGCGATAGACAGGGAAGGCATGGTAATACCAAATGCTATCAATTTACCAGCTTTGTCTAAAACCAGCGGCACAAAATCAGGTCGGATAAAGGAGAAATATTGTTTTGTATAATACTGTATCTGTTTTTCAGTTAGCGGAACTACCCCATATAAATCTGCATAAGCAGTATTGATCAGATCAAAAATATCCTTTGCATAGGGAAGAATGTCTTTTGCTTTTTTGGCTTTTACAATTGAGAGACCATACCGCCTCTCCACGATAGAAGCCATCTTTTCAAGACTTTCAGGAATGGTAGTGGGCACTTTGATTTTATATTCTACCCAATCCACATCTTTTGCATACCCCAGTTTTGCGATAATTTCCGGGTAATAAGGATGATTATAAATTGCTGCAAGGGTACCTAACTGGTCAAATCCTTCAACCAGCATACCTTCGTGATCCAGGTCTGTAAATCCCATAGGCCCGTGAACGGCTATCATTGCTTTTTCTTTGGCCCATTTTTCTACCTCTCCTATCAATGCCCTTGCGATATTTTCATCGTTTTCAAAATCTATCCACCCAAAACGCATAAATCGGTTATTCCATTTTTCAATATAGGCTTTATTGATGATCGCAGCGATACGTCCCACTACAACATCCCCTCTATAAGCAAGCCAGTAACGGGCTTCACAATAATCAAAAGCAGGGTTTTTATCTTTTCTCAGAGTAGCTTCTTCATCAAACCTTAATGGGGGAACATAAAATGGGTGCCCTTTGTATAAACTATAGGGCAGATCAATAAAAGCTTTGAGTCCTTTTTTATCAGTAACTTCTTTAATTGAAATATCCATATTACGGATGCATTTTAAAATTTTATAAAAGATAATGGATTATTAGCTGAATACATGAAGCTTGCTGGCTACTTTTTCGATTTTACTGATCGCCATATCCAGTTGTTGTTTTGTATGCGTTGCCATTAATGACATCCTTATCAGCGAAGAGTCACTTTTTACTGCTGGTGATACCACAGGATTCACAAATAAACCCTCTTCAAATAACTCCTGCGTAAACTGGAATGTTCGCAGGTTATCGCGTATGTATATGGGGATAATGGGAGTTTCAGAAGTATTGATGTCAAAACCAAGTTGGGTAAGCGATTTAGCAACATAGGCTGTGTTTGCCCATAATGCTTCCTGACGTTCTGGTTCAGACTGAATGATATCCAGAGCGGCCAAAGCTGCTGCAGCAGCAGATGGAGGAATACTGGCACTAAAGATCATTGGTCTTGAATGATGCTTTAGGTAATTGATCACTTCTGAAGTTGAAGCGATAAATCCACCAACGGATGCCAAAGATTTACTAAACGTTCCCATAATCAAATCTACTTCACTGGTTAAGTTGAAATGATCTGCTGTTCCTTTACCCAGTTCCCCTATCACCCCTAAAGCATGGGCATCATCTACCATTACTAATGCTTCATATTTGTTAGCCAATCTGGTAATTTCAGGGAGATTGCAAATATCTCCTTCCATACTGAAAATACCATCGATAACAATCATTTTAATCTTCTCACCCTGTACAGACTGTAAAATATTCTCCAGATCGGCCATATTATTATGCCCGAATTTCAAAACTTTTGAAAAGGATAACCGACTACCTTCAATAATAGAAGCATGGTCCAATTCATCGAGTATCAAAACACCGTTTCTTCCTGTTAAAGCAGATACAGTACCCAAATTCGTCTGAAATCCTGTAGTAAAAACCAAAGCGGATTCTTTCCCTACATGCTCAGCTAGTCTTTCTTCCAGTTCTATATGTAATTGTGAAGTGCCATTTAAAAATCTGGAGCCTGAACAACTGCTTCCATACCTGTCAATTGCTTTTTTGGCCGCTTCTTTAACTTTTGGATGATTGGTGAGTCCCATATAACTGTTGGACCCAAACATTAAAAGGCGTTTTCCCTGAATCATTACTTCCGTGTCATAATTTTCTTCAATTGAACGGAAATAAGGATAAATACCGGCGGTTTTAAGTTCATCAGGTGTGGTAAAAGCATCCAATTTTTCGTATAAACATTGCTGTATCATAATGGGCATTTAGAGATTTAGGTTCGTATATATGATAGATCAGTTTACTTGTTAATAATAGGTATAGATATAATCCATCTCCTGCTCATCTTTATTATCAATTAGAACACGCTCAATTTTTTTGACTATCTGATTGCCATTCTCTTTATTAAAGTCAAGATGATTCTCATTTCTCTCACTGGTATAATTAAGTTGGATATGAATAGCTGGGATAAGGGCATTCCTATACAAACTTCTTTTGTTACAGGAAGAAGAGCAAGCATCAATGACTACTAGTTTTCGTGATGCTAAATAATTAGTCATTTCAGCTGTGTAATTCTCATGAGACAGGCTTAAGGTAACTACTTCAACTAAGCCGGATTTTGCCAATTCATCAGCCAAATAGCTGGCAATTTTTTCCACACCGGAGCATCCGGTGCAGGGCAATACAATAGGTTTGGGTTCAGTTACTTTTTTTATCATATGAAAAAGTTCTTTCCGTTATCTCCTGTTTGAGCATTACTAAAAAGAATTGCAAACGCCAGACAAACAACCTTTTTCGATTGATCCGGAATTCATTTATTTTTTTCACCACCTATTTTACAAGTATTTGTAATTGAATAATTTATGCTGTTACTATTAAATACTCAGTCTATTCAAAATGAATCGTTTATTACAAAAAATGGCCCTCACGCCCTTGGTTGCTAAAAAGAAATGGCACTTAATATCCCCTTTCCCAAAAAATTATTAGGCAAATATAATATATAAGGATAAATTTGTCCTTATATATTTTAGAACAAATTGTTCATACAAAAATAATCTTGCTTACGGGGCAGTTTCAGTGAGCTGTATTTTTTTGTGCCTGATACAGCTATGATACCGCAGGCAATTTTACAAAAAACAATTTTTCCATTTATTTACAGAACCCTTCTTATCTACTGATTTAACTTTTTTCATTTTCAGCATTATGTTACAGGTTACAAAAATATTTCGTTTTGAAACGGCACATGCAATACATGGGTATGCAGGGCATTGCAAAAACATACATGGTCACTCTTATATACTACATGTTACTGTATCCCGTGAAATTTCAGGAGATCATTTCTTGTCAGCCCCAGGTTTTGTACTTGATTTTAAGGAGTTAAAAGAATTGGTAAATAAATATGTTCTTTGTCATTTTGACCATCGCCTTATTTTATCGGAAGACTATATTGCACAACATACCTATGCAACTAATTTCGAAAACCTTACTATTTGGAAAATAGAACCTACCGCGGAGAATATTCTTTTGTTTGTCCGTAATTCTTTACAGGAAAAATTACCATCTGGAATTGTTTTGCAAAAACTAAAGATCTACGAGACGAATGATTCCTATGCAGAATGGGAAAAATGAGCAGCCGAATTGAGTATAAACCCTTAATTTGCGATACAGTAAATTTGTTTCTGTATCCAAATTCAAACTATGTTTTCTAAAGCAACTGAATATGCTTTACGGGCAACGATCTATATAGCCCAGAAAGGCAGCAAAGAAAATAAAATAGGAATCACAGAACTTGCCAAAGGCATTAACTCGCCTAAATCCTTTACTGCCAAAATCCTCCAGCAACTTACAGAAAACAATAAAATAATTAGTTCAGCTCGTGGGCCTAATGGGGGGTTCTATATGACTGAGAATGCAAAAAAATTACCCGTAAGAGCCATTTTGGAAGCCATGAATGAAGATGAAGTACTAGAAAAATGTGCGCTCGGCTTAAAAAGATGCTCGGAAGTAAACCCTTGTCCCATGCACCATCAATATAAAGTGATTAAAAAACAGCTAAAAGACCTGTTCGAGATGAAGACGATTCAAAATCTGGCAGATGAAATGTTGATGTAAACCCTGTCCTTCATGTATTACGATAGTTTGCTAAGAACGTAGTATTCTAAGTACATTTATCTTCTAACCCTGTTATTTGATGAAAAAAATACCTGCCTTCTTTAAGAATTGCCTACTCCTATTAGTGTATTTGTTTTTCGCATTACCCGGCATTTGCCAGCAAGTGGGTAAAAAAGTTATTACCGGCCCTGAAAAATTTATATTAAGGGATGAAGGCATTTCTCAACTAAGCTTTGAAGATACCCGGCACCCGGAAAATAATTGGTATGTGCCCATCCCAAAAGGCAGGGATATGCAGTTAATTGGGAAAGGGCTTGTTTTAATAGGAACTGAAAAAGGGTTCGAGGAACATAGTATCCATACAGGCGAAAAGATAAACGAATTAATCAGTTTTCCTGGTACCCTTTCTGCCCATCGACTTCGAAATGGTAACACCTTACTTACCGGGATGAACTGGCAGGATAAAAAAGGCGTTGTACTCGTAGAAGTAGATCCAAATGGAAATAAAGTACATCAAATTGAATATGGCGGTTTTACCTACCTGCGTTTGGTACGGGAAACTCCATCAGGCAATTTATTAGTGGCCGCCGAAGACACGGTATTTGAAGGAACCCTCACAGGCGAAGTTATCTGGAAAGTAAAAATAGCCGGTCCCCCCGATAAACCCCATGCCTGGCAAGCACTTCGCCTTGAAAATGGTCATACCCTTGTAAGTACAGGTTATGCTGCAAATTTCCAGGAATTTGACGCCCAGGGCAAGCTGGTGATCAGTATTACAGGACCAGATTCTGTTCACCCCATTTTTTTTGCTGGATTTCAGATACTAAGTAATGGAAATTATGTAGTAACCAACTGGCAGGGACATGGTCCAAAAATGGGTGAAAACGGGGTACAGCTATTGGAATATACGCCCAAAGGCGATTTGGTTTGGTCATGGAAGCAAGACCCTTCCAAATACTCATCTATTCAAGGTGTAATTGTGTTGGATGGTTTGGATATAAAATGGATGCATATAGAGAATAGTAAAGGGATGCTGGCTCCGGTAAAATCGATTCGCTAAAAACTGGTGTTTCTATTGCTGCATTGGGGCTTACTTACACAAATTCCTGACTGAACTGATAATCGGCCAATAAAGACTCTTTTTCCAAAAGTCGTTGCAATAGTGTAACCTGATTGGACGCTCTTATTAAATTATGTCCCGGATACTTTGCTCCATAGTAAGTATCCCGATTCAGGTGATCTGTTAAAAAACGTAGTGCCTGCATATAGATCATAAATTTACCGGCATAAAAAAAATAAGGCTTTTCTTCTAAGGTCAATTCATTTTTCATCTGACTATAATATCCACCAACGATCGCTTTATAAACATCTTCCCGTATAGAAATTTTAGTAAAATCTTTTTCTTCTTCGCTTACGGTGGACAAACAGGTTCGCATCATATCACCAACATCACTGATAAAATATCCTGGCATAATCGTATCAAGGTCAATCACACAAATTGCTTTATCTGATTCGTCAAATAAAACATTACTGATTTTTGTGTCGTGATGCGTGACTCTTAGTTTAAAACCGGGGTTATTCGTAATCACATTATATTCCAAAACAATACCCGCCTGCTCTTTCATAAAAGCGATTACACTTTCAGCTTCTATCATTCGTTCAACATCATTCTTTTGCAATGCCTGTTCAAATTCCTGGTACCGATAACCAAGGTCATGAAAATAAGGAAGGGTGATCTTAAGCGAATGCACATCAAATCCCGAAAGCAGTTTTGTAAATTTCCCAAACTGGGCTGCTCCTTCAAAAGCCTCGTTTGCATTTTCGAGAACAGTTTTTGCATGCGATCCTTTTACAAAAGGAAATACCCGAAAATAACTATCCGTATCCTGATCATATACCATCCCTTCGCCTGAAATCGTTTTTATTGCTGGAACAAATAGATAGTCAGGATAATGAATTGCGAGATAATCGCCAAGGGCTTCAATATTCGAAGCAATCAAATCAGGCTTAGAAAAAATCTGCGTATTGATCTTTTGTAAAATATATTCACTATCTCCCGATACTACTTTCCATGTATGATTAATCAGTCCAGTTCCGAAAGGAACAATCTGCGTGTTCTCTCTCAGTAGTGAATATTGAAGAAGTATTGAATTGATACCGGAATACATAGGGAGTTACTAATCTTTACTAAAAATTATCATCTTTATAAATCCAAATTATTGGTTATTGGTCATTGGTCATTCGCTATTCATTATTCATCATTTATTAATATTCATCTCCCATAGAAAACGTTGGTTTCCTATACATCCATTGACCACCCGTGAAATCGGGGAAATCTACTGTTTGGTTTCCTAATTCGATTGATTTTTCACTGAGTGGTGAGATCGCGCTCCATGTGGCGGCATCATATACATCCATTGGGGTAGGTGTTTTTCGCTTGATGGATTCGATAAAACCATGCATCACAAAGAAATCCATTCCCCCATGCCCCGCACCGGCAGTGTCTTTGCTCCATCTTTTCCATAGTGGATGATCGTATTTATCAAACCATGACTTAGCCTCATCCCACTGGTCATTTTTGGCTGATTTATCCTGTATATAAATACTTTTGTTTACATCCATCCACAAGCCTTCCGTTCCCTGTACCCGAAATCCTAATGAATACGGGCGGGGCAGGTTGGTATCATGCTGTAAAAGGATGGTTTCCCCATTAACACATTGTATACTGGTAGTTACTACATCCCCCAGTTTAAAATTGATTTTAGCATTGGGGTGATTTTCTCCTCCCTGTTTTACAATATGGTTATGCAGTCCTCTTGATTTAGAGGCAAATGAGCAGAGAGACATAAACCGGTTACCATGATTGATATTGATATATTGTGCAATAGGTCCTACTCCATGTGTAGGATACAGATCGCCATTCCGATGTACAGAATGTTCCGTTCTCCAATGCGCTTCTGAGAATCCTTTTTCTCCAAATTCAACTCCTTTTCCATAGGCACTAACCCCGTCATTGAATTTTACCTCACGCAAATCATGCTGATATCCCCCCTGGAGATGTATGATTTCACCGAATAGTCCCTGCCTAACCATATTTAATACGGCCATCACATCCCGCCGGTAACAAACATTCTCGAGCATCATTACATGGGCATTATTTTTCTCAGCAGCTTTTACAACATCCCAATGATCTTCGAGTGTGATGCCGATGATCACCTCTGATGCTACATATTTAATGCCTGCATCTAAGGATCCAAGAATCATGGGTTTATGCCATTCCCATGGAGTGGCAATCACAACACCATCCAATGCTTTCTTTTCCAGCATTTTCTTCCATGAATACGGATCGCCGGTAAAAATTTCGGGCATTTTCTTTCCGCTCTTGGTAATAATTTCTTTTGCAGATTTGAGCATTCTTTCATCAACATCGCAAATAGAAACGACTTCTACATCCTCCCTTCTTAAAAGAAGTTCCAGGTGATTTTGTCCACGCAGGCCCACCCCCATCATACCGATTTTAACTTTCTCATCAGCAGAACCTGCAAACAATTTAGTGCCGGGTAATACAGCCAATGAAGCAGCAGCCAGACCCGTGTTTTTCAAAAAAATTCTTCTTTGCATTTCGTTAGTTTTTTAAGGTAATCGCTGGCGTTAAGGTAATTACTAATTCAATATTTTATTCATTCGGTGAAAATATTTTTCCTGTATTTTATCCATACAAACGGCTTGTTATATAAATGAAGAAGCACGGAATAATCCGTGCTTCTTCATTTATATATTTTTAAGCCATTTTTGCCGAATCAGTTACTATCAAATTAACTTATTGTCTACCGCATATTTGATAAGCTCCAGGTTATTATGAAAATCCATTTTTTCAAGTATTCTGGCCCTGAAAGTACTCACAGTATTAACACTTAAAAACAATTCCTTGGCAATATCCGCTACAGATTTCCCGCTTGCCAACAATTTAAAGACCTCCAGCTCCCGATTTGATAGATTTTCAATCGAGTTGGCATGGTCATTAATTGCAAAAGAATCTGCTAAAATAATGGAGACGTCTTCGCTTAAATATTTTTTTCCTGATAAAACCTGGTTTACCGCTTTTACCAGTTCAAGAGAAGCCGCATCCTTTGAAAGGAAGCCCCGGGCCCCTGCTTTAAAAGCCCTTACTGCATATTGTTCAGCTGTATGCATGCTCATAATAATGACGGGCGTTGATGGAGAAATATCTTTGATCTGCTTTACCGCTTCTAAGCCGGAATCTCCAGGCGGCATGGTAATATCTGAAATAACCACATCCCATTTTTGCTTATTCACCAATTTTATCAGCTCTACAGTGTCACTGACCCCTACTATTTCAGCATTAGGAAAAGCTTCATGCAGAATATGCATTACCCCATCTCTTACAATTGTATGATCATCTGCCAGTAAAATTCTCATCGTTGAACTATTTTCAGACTTTTTTAGAAACAAACCTTATCACCCCATATGGGCTTATTTATATTTTCTTTTTTTGATCTCATGCATTTTGTATAAGGTTTATGCATATCATTTTGTATGGATTTAGCAGACAGATTGAAACACAAAGAATCTAGTCTATGCTAGTGATTAAATCATCTACGGTATTGTAAGGGGGAACTGTCACACTTGTTGATAAGACAGATTACTGGCCGTAATTTGAAGTGTCTGATATCTGATAAAACCTATACTTGTATTATAAAGATACAAATTATTTTCACTTATTTATCAGGCTGATTTTTTTTCTTTAATACCTGCATAAAATAGCCCCCTACCACACTTCTTGCCTGAAAACCAACCTGTTTCCCATTAATCGTTTCATGCCAATCGCTAAGTGGCACCCTAGTAGGTGTTTCGGTACTATACTTATATACCGGGTCAATTAATGTATTAAACTGTTGAGAGTTATCTGTTAAAGCCGCTGTCCACAAAATCCAATCACTTTTCGTGTAAGTTTTTCTGCTATCAAGGGGGAGACCAAAAGCATTTTGATTTTTCACATAAAAAGCCATTTCCTTTTCGTATACCTCCCTTGGAAACAATTGGAGATCTAATACTTTGTCCCACACAAGGTTATACTTCTGACTCCATGTATTTTTACTGTCAAAAGTCAGGGCATAATGATCTCCATCAATAGCCATGGTCATCCACTTATGAGCCATTGATTGGGCCATATCATGGTATTTTTTGGCGATTTCTTTTTCTCCGATTGCATTCGCCATCATTGCATAGGACCCCAATCCAACGATTGCTTTTACAGAAAGATTTGCGTTTCGTGCCAAATGCCCGGCAAAATCATCTGTACATAATTGATTGGCTGGATCAAATCCTTCTTTACTTAGGTATTCTGCCCAGGTACTTATCGCTTTCCAGTGTTTTTTGGCATAATCGGGTTTCCCTTCTGCTTTTACTATCGCAGCAGTAAGTATGATTAGGTTCCCCGACTCTTCTACTGGCATATCCTCACCATATACTTGTCCATTTGCGAGTGGATATGTGCCCAGGTCATGCGCTGCAAAAGGCTTGGTCCATTTTCCACTTTCACTATATTCAAAAATTCCATTTAGCATACCTTCCATCAATTCAGGGTTATATACCAGATAAAGCGGAGCAGATGGGTAGGTAACATCCACTGTATTGATACAGCCATTACTAAAATTTTCCTTTGAAAAGAAAAGCAACTCCCCTTTTGGGCTTTTTACGAGTTTGTGTGCCGCAACTGATTCCCGGTAAGCTGTTACACAAAGTTTTGCATAATTTTCGCCTCCCGCTTTGAGTGCATCTGTGTAAATAGTTTTATCAAAATCGTTGCATCTTTTTAATACCGTGGTATATTCAGAAGCAGCTTTCAATAGCTGTCCTTCAAAAGCATCTTCGGGAGATTTTTTCCAATAGGGTAATAGGTCTTTCCCGAAATATTGCAGTGAATACATATCATCATAACCCACCATAAGCATGGTTTGTTTTTCTCTTCCCGTAATCGAGCCAAGTGATAAACTGGTATTCAGGGTAACGTATTTCCCAATAGCTGACGATAAGGATGATACCCCAGGATTTACCCCCTCATTAGCATCGCCCTGTGAAATACGCTGTTTTGTATTACCGGCAATCGGAGCTGCTACATATAAGTAGCCCCAATCAATTCGCAGATCATCGCCTTTCTTTTTTAGTATCGGCTGTTCCGTAGTACCTGCTTTTAATACGGTCAGTCCGCCTGCAGTATATTTTTTTGCAATAACCTGTTGCCCGGAAATATTTACAGCCAGATCGGTGGATACCCCAACGTGTACATTTACATCATGTGCTTTAGCATCATTCGAGACCGCCCTGAAAGTAATGTAGGATACAGGCCTTGTCAATAAATCAAGGTCTTTGATTAATAAAGGGGAAGTAAACAGAACAGAAAGATCAATACCACCGCATTGAAACCGGTATTCTGTTTGCGTAGCGGTTACTATAACCGATTTTTGTACAGCACTAATCACAGATGATTCATCTTTTTGCTTTTCCAATGTGGAAAGCCCTGCATCTAACCAGCTCCCCCCTGCTGTATTGGCCACATGGATAGCTAAGAGATTCTTTCCTTTTTTCAGTTTTTGAATAAATGCTTCATCAATAGGTATGTATTGAAGTTTATTCATCCAACCAATTTTGGTATATATTTTTTCTCCATTAAGATATACTTCTGTATTATCATCATGCCTGATCTTAAGAAACAGGTTCTCGATGTTTGCACCATTCCATTCAAAACTTCTTCTTACCCAAATATCTTTGCTCAGCCATTGTGTTTTTACCCTGGAAACTCTATCTCCAAAAGGAGCTTCCCCAATTTTCCAGGTATGGTCATCAAAATTTTCCTGGTTCCAATTGGAAGACGGCTCAGATTCAGTATAAGCAACCGAATAAGTTTCCTCGTCTGAGGTGGGAATCAGGGAATGATACACCGGGGCATCTTTTCCCAGGAATCTATATAATTTCCCATCCACTTCCAAGACTCCCTTTAGTGATTGGTCAGACCCAGTCCAGTGTTTTGTTGTGGAGGTATTCAGCTCATCTGTAAATGACCAAACACTAAAATAAGGGTCATGAGTGAGTAAGGGATAGGCAGGCATTTTGGTAACTTGCGAATATGCATTTAAACAGCAAAATGCAGAAACAATCAACAAACAAATATGAATACGGGTAATTGTCTTTTTACGCATGGCAGTATTTGATTAAATTAGCAATCGATCTTATTTATTCCTTACTCACAAATATACTTGTAAGATTTACTTATTCATCTGCTGGTTTTACCAAGAATTTTCTGTTCTGCATCCATTTAAAAACAATCAGAAAAATCGCAACACTTAATAGCCCTGCCAATGCTTCCACAACCAACATGTATCTACTACCCCCATGATCATGTACCCATCCATCTAAACTGGTCATATATACAACGGGTATATTGCCTAAAGATGACAAAAGAGAATATTTGGTTGCGGCCGCTTTTTTGCCAATAGCAAATAATATAATCGCCGAAAATGCAGCGTTAATCATACCCAGGGCAAAAGAATACACCAATACACCGGTTATATATACCATAGGAGTAAAAGGCAATGCCGCCATAACCAGCGCTACCAGGGCTGAGATTGCCCCCGTGGTTAGGTAAGCATACCAGACACCCCATTTGTCTGCAATAAATCCTCCAGTAATACATCCTAAAGCGGATACCAATCCGCTAATGATCCCGGTAACCAATGCCACGGTATCAGCACTCACTTTCCAGTCGCCGGCAACCGCACTCCAAACATTAGAAGCGCCGCCGGAACCAATCGGGAACCATATCAGGATGATTACCGCTAATATAGCAGGTACTCTTAGCATACTGAGTACTGTTTTTCCCATTTCTTTCATTTGCAAACGAACGGTTTGTCTAGAAAGACTGGGCACATCTTTGACCCATAAAACCACCAGGCTGCTGAGGATAATCAGAAAAGACAAAATAGCCCCGGCGCTAAATACAGTAAAATGAACAGATAACCATAAACCGGCGCCACCTCCCAAACCAACCCCACCTAAATTACCCGCCTGGAACCATCCACTGGCCATTCCTTTTCTATGATCTTCCATACGGTGTGCCATAAATCCGCCAACAGGGAGCAAGATCAGGGTTGAAGCAACTTGTGAAATAAAAACGATTACTGTAAGAATGGTTATGTATTTGTGCTCAAAAGGAATCATACATAGCAACAATAAAGTAGCCACGCATGAAATGATTCCAATCCAGAACCAACGCCGAAGAGAAAGGGTGATATCAGCAACCGGGCCCCATAAAAACCGCCATAAATTAGCCGAAACCCCCAAAGCCACAATATCTGCCGCCATTGCTACAGAAAACCCATTATGGGTAAGCAGATAGGGTAAAGTAACTGTTACAAAGCCAAAACTGATGCCATAAGGAAGAACTAAAAAAAAGATATACCAGGGCTTCGCATAATTTTGATCGTGCATAAGTAAACTTAGATTACCAATCTAATAATTATTACTGATATGCAGATGCAAATAAGCTATTAATATTGCATCCGCCATCATGGTTGTTATTGATTACTTCCTTAGCAACTCGCTATATGCAAATCCAGCCAAATAAAATCTACTATATACTACTGGTTGGAATTGGTTTAATTTGGAAACATCCGTACATTTAATTATCTGGTCAGCTCCCAAAATATTCATAGATGGAAACAGAAAACCTTTTAGAGAATCAACCGGCCTTACCTTCTACTTCGCCCAAAAAAGAGAAATTACATGTCTATTCTGAAAGGAACTGGAAAGAATATCTTGGAGAATCTGCTTTGATCGTTTTTAGTGTGGTATTAGCACTTTTTCTGACAGAATATATCAACAAACAACATGAAAAGGAAACCACTAAAAACATGATACAAAGTGTGGTTTCAGAGTTAAAGAATAACAAAAAATTCGTTCTTGAAATGCAGCAATATAATCTGCAGGTGCTACATAAAATTGATCTGGCTTTATCTGACAAAAAAATACTGTCAACAATCGTTACCAATGACGAGTTTCACCTGGATAGTATTGCGCCACTAGGAGTATTGTACCGATTCCTGGATAATGCAGCCTGGACGATAGCCAGAAATAATAATATTATGGCCAAGTTGGATATTGAAACCGTTTCGAAGCTTACAAGATTATATATGAACCTGGAGCATATCTCTAAAGTGGAGGAGGAAGTTGGCAAAGTAATTATTGACAGGAGTTCCAGAGACCCCAGACAAGCACATACTACTTTAATACTGATCAGGGATTTGTATCATGGATGGTCGGTTGACAGGGTGAAAGATTTACTTCCTGAATTTGATAGTACAATCAGCAAGTTGGAAGGGTATCAATAAGTGCGCAAGCTATTTATTATCAACTTTTCCAATTAAAATTTACAACGAATGAAGCCGAGTGTTTTTTTACTATTTTTTTTGTGTACAGCTGTATTTGGCTTTACGCAAACACCTGAATACCAATTATTGGTTAAAAAAGCAGATTCCTTATATAATGCACATCAATACAAAGCATCCGGAATCACTTATTCTGAAGCTTTCAAAATCAATCAATGGAAAGGGGTTCCCATTGATAGGTATAATGCTGCCTGTTCTTGGGCGATGGCTGATAATTTAGACAGCGCTTTCTTTCAGCTTAACCTGATTGCGGTGGGTGCTGGTTTTTCAAATTACGAGCATATTATTAAAGATTACGATCTCAGTTCGCTAAGAACTGATGTGAGATGGCAGCCTTTACTGGAAATCATTAAGCGTAACCAGGAAAAAGAAGATGCCAAACTAAATAAAAGCCTCATAGTCATCCTGGATTCCATATATAAGGATGACCAGTTATATAGATTACAAATCACTGAAATTGAAAAAAAATATGGATGGGAATCTAAGGAGATGAAGGCACTTTGGGCGACAATTAACCTGAAAGATTCTATTAATCTAATCAAGACCAAATCCATACTTGATAAATATGGTTGGTTGGGAAAGGATATAATCGGTGAACAGGGAAATACAACCCTGTTTCTGATTATTCAACATGCCGACTTGACTACACAAACAAAATACCTGCCTATGATGCGGGAAGCAGTTGCTCATGGAAATGCAGCTGCTGCTAATCTTGCATTACTTGAAGACCGGGTTGCTATAAGACAAGGCAAAAAACAAATTTATGGAAGCCAGATAGCGCGAGATCCTGGTACTAAAGAATACTATGTATCACCTTTAGATGATCCCGATAATGTAGATAAGCGCAGAGCAAACGTTGGGTTAAATACCATGGCCGAATATGTGCAATACTGGCAAATGAAATGGGATCCGGAATCCTATAAAAAAGAACTGCCCAAAATAATAGCCAGGGAAACGAAAATGCGCAATCCGGTTAAAGCAAAGAAATCATAATTATTTTTAATTCTGGGGTAAAAAGAAAAAATTAATCCGGTCCTGCCCGTTAAACGCAACCAGGTTTCCATCCTGGTATACTTTTATACAATATCCCATTTTCTCCAAAAAAGCAAAGCAGAGAAGACGATTGGCATCATCCCATAATTCACATAAGATAATGGGCTTATGCTTTTCTATGATTTGAATCCCTCCTTTTAGTACATAGTATTCAAAATTTTCCACATCTATTTTCACAGCTACTATTTCGTTTATCTTTCGCAAAGGTTCAAAATTGTCCAATGAAAGAACCGGAACTGAAATTGGCTTCCCCATTTCTTGTATTGCATTTGGCTGGTCAGAGATAACACGAGCTAATCCATGCATTTTTGCATGCATAATCTCTGGAACAACCATTGTGAGGTTTCCCTGATCTTCCCCTACAGCAGATGCTATTACCTGGATATTTTTTAGTGAATATACCCTGACCAATCTTTTCATCGCTTTCAGGTTATCCGGAATGGGTTCAAATGAATAGACAGAAATTTGATCCGATTTTTTAGCCAATAAAACACTCATGATCCCAATATTGGCTCCTATATCCAAAACAGCTCCCCGATTGGGTACTAGGGTAAGAAAATAACGAAACTCCTTTTCATGGAAGCCCAACTGAATCCGTTTCAACGTAACCAGAGAAAAAATAAACAAGTAAGTATCGTACCCCAATATTTTTTGGCTAAGGGTTCTGATTAACTTTTTAAACATAGCAGCTATTTGATGGCAGCGCGGTTTCTTAAATACGAATTGCTGAATCGATTACAAGATAGAAAGAATATCCATCCTGTAAGCAGCGGTTTACCTCAGGCAAATTTTTAGTTGGCATTTGATTTATTGAAAAGATGTAACTTGTTGCTAATATATAGCAGGTATGTCTCTCGCAAATACTATTAAAGAGAACCCCAGGGTAAAAAAATGGGTGCATTGGATGTTGGTTCCTTCCGGCGAAGCAAGACCCCGGCTTTGGGTAACCTGGTTGATCAATCCTTTTGTACATAAACGTGGGGCAGGTTCCATCATCCGTTGGCGCACAAGGATGGATGTATTGCCATTCCGTAAATTCATGTTGGGTAAAAAATCGGTAATAGAAGATTTCAGTACGATTAATAATGGTGTAGGGGATGTAATTATCGGAGATAATACATTAATTGGCATGAGCAATGTAATTATTGGGCCCGTAACCATTGGCAACAATGTGATTTTTGCACAGAATATTGTTGCCAGCGGTTTGAACCATGAATATACCGATATCAATATTCCCATAAAAGATCAGGAAACCATTACCCGTACCATCACAATAGAAGATGATTGCTGGATAGCAGCGAATGCAGTAATTACTGCGGGTGTAACCATCGGAAAGCATTCTGTTATTGCTGCGGCCGCTGTAGTTACCAAGGATATTCCTCCGTACTGTGTAGCTGCAGGGAATCCGGCAAAACCCATCAAACAATACGATTTTACAGATAAGGTCTGGAAAAGAGTATAAGTGATTTGTCTTTTAGAAATCGACCCTTTATTGGAAAATAAGCAGGTTACTGACCCCCCATACAATAAGTTTGTATTAAAATAAACGCCTGCACAAAAAAAATCTGGCAGGCGTTTTATAAATTATTGGCTAATTATAAAAGGTTGATCTTATAGCCAAGGGAGAAAGTCCAAACATCATTTTTATAAGAAGTACTGCCATCAGGTGAAACGGAATTAAAGCCGCGGCTATAGCCAATTTTAGCAATCAGGTTTTTATAACTGGCACCAACAGCAGCCTGGTAACCGAAATCAAGTGGTTTGATATATGTGGTATTGCTATTGGGAGCCGTTACAGAAGAAACAAATGTAACATTCCGGTTAATGTTGCTGGTGCCGCTGATACCCAGCGATGTGCCATTTTCGGATCCACTGATCCCGTATGCACCATACACCCCTACCGAAGCCAAAATACCCCAATCTTTATTCTTTAAATTTTTATGTAACCCAACATTCAACGGAACCTGTAGATAAGAAATTTTGATATTAGAATTCGTTCCGTATAATGCCTGATATCCCCGACCCTGATAAGATCCTTTTTGCTCAAAAAATAATCCTGATTCAATAAATAACCCCTTTTTACCTGACTTAGTCACTAATCCACCTAATTCAATACCGTATAAGGGAGCAGTTACAATTTCAGTTGTTTGGGCAGTATTATAAAAACTCGTTTTATTATACCCTATTTCCGGTGTTATAGAATATTTTGACTGAGCAAATCCACAACTGACAAACATGCCTAACAAAAACAAAACAGTAAGTTTCTTCATAGATAATATTTAATATGCTGCGAAAAAAAGCAATTGTATGTTAACACGATTATAATAACGGCCAAATGGCGGTAAATGAGGATATATAATCGCTTAAGCTTTAGTTTTAGTAAGAAAATACGTATTAAAACAAACGCTAAGGTAAGACCAAGTCAAATCAATTGCCTTATAAGGTTATTAAAAAAGTCTTAAAGAGAGATATATCAAAAAAATAAATCCAATAACATCCACTTCTTTATACCAGGTTATTCCCATATATCTTCAAAGCAAACGCATGCTCCCCAGGCTTTTTAGAAGGAAGCACTATTTTTAATCCAGAAGCATCTCTTACAAAATCAAGTGAGCCGGCTCCAAGCAATTCAATTTTTTGAATCTCGCCGGTTTTTTGATCAGTATTTCTGCCTAATGCATGAATGGTTAACTCAGGGGTATCGGGCCATCCCATGAAAAAAGCATAGAGGTTATTTTCTTTCGTTGTAAACCGAATATCTTCATACCCGTATTCCTTTCGTTTATTTTCATTAAATTCCTGAGAAGAATTAATTTCTTTTTCATTTTTAGTTGTTCCTGATTGTGGCCCGGTTCCAAATATTTTCCAGGGTCTTGTTCCATAAATACCTTCACTATTTGTGGCCATCCATTTGGTAATTCCATCCAATACGGCAAGCTCATCACTATCAGGCATACCGCTTGATGGTAAAGGTATATTTAACATCAGGTTCCCATTCCTGCTAACAATATCCACCAACAGATCAATCACTGTCTTGGTTGTTTTGTATTTGCCAATTTTGTCTTTATTATAATGCCAGTCGCCAATACAGGTATCTGTTTGCCAGGCCTCTGGCCAAATGGTTTGTACCACACCTCTTTCTACATCAAATACACAAATACCTCCCTCCTTCCCGGTATCATCAGGTCGTTTGCTGGTATATACTGCCTGTGTTTTACCTCCGTGTTTCGCAGCACTTTTATTGTATAAATGGGCCAATATATCCATCCCGTGATTTTCAAAAGGCACATGTCCATCGCAATACAACAGATCGGGTTCATACTTATCTATCAAGTCTTTCATTCGGTTGAACCAATGCAGCTTCCATGTCTCAGGAATTCCGTTTTCATTCCAGTCAAGCTTTTTAGTAAACACCTCTTCACATACTCCGTATAATGAAAAATTTTTGGGATCCGCCCCATCATAGGGGATCCCGGCAAAAGCACCGCTCTTATCTTTTCCCTTACTAGTAGAAAACCATTTATAACTTATCCATAAATGATCACTAATTCCAAAACGTAAATCATTTTTTAAAGCTGCTTTCCTGAACAAGCCCACAATATCTTTTCCTGGGCCCATTTTTACCGAGTTCCAATGATTATGTTTCGAATTCCACAAATCAAAATTATCATGATGTACTCCCATGCTCATGAAATATTTTGCCCCGGCTTTCTTGTACAATCCTAACAAATAATCCGCATCAAACTTTTCCGCTTTCCAATTCGGGATGGTGTCTTTGTATCCAAATTTTGAAGGATGTCCGTATTTTTCGATATGGTATTTATTTTGCCTGCTCCCCTCTATATACATATTCCTTGCATACCAGTCACCTGCTTCTATAGCAGATTGTGGCCCCCAATGTGCCCAGATACCGAATTTGGCATCTTTAAACCATTCGGGAATATCATATTTCTGCAAAGAAGTTCTTGATCCTGTAAATGGACCGGCTTGAATACGATCATCTTGTTTTCCACTTTGAATATTTTTCGATGCCCATGATGCACTTGCAGGCAATACGGGGAGACTCAAAGCAAGGTTTTTGAGTAGATTTCTTCTTGATACAGCACTCATGATGAATGATTTGATACAAATAAAGGTGATCAGGAATATTATCGTTTAAATTACTGATAAAATAAGAAAAACAGGGTTTTTCTTTACGGTTTTACTGGTTTCATAGCGCAGTGGTCAATTCATTTTTCATTTGCCTCTGCAATTGAAAGAAAAAGTATACTGTCCTACCCGGGTCAACCTGGGAAAGGGTAGAAAGATTTTATCAAATAAATCCATTCATTTCCAACTGGGAAATATGATGAAAATCATATGAATCGGGCTGTTTATCATCGGGTATCTCTTTTATTCTAGTTCAAAAAACATAAATTTGTGTAACTTATGTAAGAAGTTTGTTTTCAATACGTATTATTTTATTTTTTACTACATAATCCAATCATACCATGAGTTCTACAATCCTTAAAAAATATAATATTGACGGGTTCCCTTATTTTTTCTTTCTGGCCAATACTGAACCCAGAAAAAATACTGAGGGGGTAATCAGAGCGTTTAGCATTTTTTGCAAAGAGTACCCACAATACAATCATCACCTTGTGATCAAGGGGTTAACAGATGAGATTCTGCAGAAAAAAATAATTGCCTGTAATGCGGAGAATTTCGCATCCCGTATTCACCGGGTTGGGTATATTGACTATGCCGACTTACCAGGTTTATACCAGGGTGCTGCTATGCTCTGGTTCCCTTCTTTTACAGAAGGATTTGGTTTGCCAATTGTGGAAGCGATGGCTGTAGGTACGCCAGTAATTACTTCAAATACAAGTGTAATGCCTGAGATTGCCGGAGATGCGGCTTTATATGTAGACCCTTATCAACCTGAAGAGCTTGTCCATCAGGCTGACAAAATACTTTCAAATCAACTCCTAAGAGAAGACCTGATTACAAAAGGGAAAAAGAATGCATTGCGTTTTAACTGGGCGGATTCAGTTAATAATTTACTCGGGATTTACAATAAGTTAGTTAGACCCGATAATTAAGATACTCCGTTTTTTATTTCCCAAACAAATGCTTTTTAACCCGCATAGTAAGTGCTTTTCGCAAGCCACCATCAAGTTGTATTCGTCTATCACTTGTCCATACACATCCATCCACTCCCGGCACCAGCATGATTTTACCTCCTGCATTTTGTAAACGCAGCGCCATCATACCATCTTCAGTAGCATTATTTTCTACCTCCCCTGCAGATCCCCGAAAGATTCTTTGTGTTTCAATATCGTATCCATTCAACTCAATCCCTTTTGCTTTCACAAATCCGCAGTTAAAACCCAATACATTCAGGAAAGGTTGAGATCTTTCTTTTCTTTTGATTACAAAACTACTCAGCATTTCATAAACAGCATATTGCCAACGGGGAGTATCCGGGCCGGGTAAAAATGAATACGAGCCGTGAACACAATAAACCGGCACCTGCTCATTATCTGCCATCGCATTCACCATTGCGGTGATCCATCCTGCCGGATATAAAGTATCACTGTCTCCTGTTAAAATGTATTTACCTTTTGCATGATGCATTCCGGCTGTGCGGGCATGCCCAACTCCTTGTTTGGTTTCCAACAAAACCTGAACCCCCAAACTTTTCAGCAGGTTTGCTGTTCCATCTGTTGAGTTATTATCCACTACTATCAGTTCTACGGGTAATGATGTGTTTGTATCTGCAAGAGAATGCAAAGTATGGAGTATTCCTTCTTCTTCATTCCAGGCAGGAATTACTACACTTACCAGGGGAGAAGGATTTGAAAATATCTTCAATTTATTGATCAAAGATGCTTTTTCAATTTCAGAATATTGACTAATCTGTAAAGGCTTTTTAAGGATTCGGGTAACCCATTTGGATGGATGCAGGAAATTCATGCTAGTTAGCTTTTGTACTGATTCTTATCATAAAGTTACAGCTATTTAAAAGCATATCTTTGAAAATTATGGGCTGTTTTAGCTAACATTTTACGCTTAAAAGCAATACATTTATATAGATGTAGTTTATCACCAATACCCCTATTTATGAACTGGATAGCTTTACTGTTCTGGATATCAATTTTTATCATATTCTATGCTTTTCTGGGATACGGAATACTACTATATATTTTGGTGAAGCTGAAGCAGGTTTTTACCAAAAAGGTCGCTAAACGAACTGACTTTGAGCCACATATTACCCTGATTATTCCCTGCTTTAATGAAGCAGATATCATGGAGACGAAAATTGCCAATTGCAGAGAGTTGGATTATCCGACTGAAAAATTATCCCTGGTTTTTATCACTGATGGATCAACGGATCAGTTTGCAGAGGTACTGGGAAAGCATAAAGATATTACTCTACTGCATGACGAACGACGCGGCGGTAAAACAGCCGCTGAAAACAGGTCCATGCAATTTGTAAAATCCCCTTTTGTTGTTTTTAGTGATGCAAATACCTATTTAAACCCGGAAGCTATTCGAAACATCGTGAAACATTTTGCTGATGACAGAGTAGGCTGTGTATCTGGTGAAAAAAGGGTTATGACTGAAAAAACAGAAAGCGCCAGTGCTTCTGGGGAAGGAATTTATTGGAAATATGAGTCTTTACTAAAAAAATTGGACTCTGAATTATATAGTGCTGTTGGGGCTGCGGGAGAACTGGTTGCGTTTCGGACCTCCTTGTATAAAGACTTACCAGAAGATACATTGCTAGACGATTTTATGCAATCCATGCAAATGGCAGCAGCCGGATATAAAATTGTATATGAACCAGAAGCCTATGCTGCTGAAACCGCCTCTGTAAATGTAAAAGAAGAAATCAAAAGAAAAATAAGGATATCGGCTGGTGGCTGGCAATCTATTCAAAGACTTTCCGGAATCTTACATTTCTTCAAAACGCCGGTGTTGTATTTTCAATATATTTCGCACCGGGTGTTAAGGTGGACAGTAACTCCTTTTTTACTCATCCTGGCATTTCTGCTGAATATTCCATTAGCCACGAATAATGATGGGCTTTATGAGCTATTAATGGGCGCCCAGGTATTGTTTTATATTGCTGCATTAGCGGGATATTTATTGGAAGCAAAAAAAATCCGCTTTAAAGCACTGTTTGTCCCCTATTATTTTTGTGTAATGAATTATTCGGCGTTAGCCGGACTGAAAAGGTTTTTATCAGGTATCCAAAAAGGTACCTGGGAAAAAGCCCAAAGGAAAACTATCTAGTGGCTTGTAAATCTTTTATTTTATCTTTTATCTGTGTGATTAGTTTGGGTAAAATATCAGATACCTGTTTGAGCAATGGTTCCATTGCTGCACCTGCGCTATGTTGAATTGCCAGCTTTTCAATCTCACGGATAGCATTTTTAAGCGGCGTAATACTAAGGGTTTCAATAGAGGACACCATTGAATGCGCAACTGTCTTTATTGTATCCATATCCCCTTTCTCATAAGCCATATTGATCTTTTCAGCGGACTCAGGTATTTGTTCAATAAACAATTCCAGAATTTTTATAAGGAATTCATTGTCGCCCCGACTAATTTCTTCGAGATAAGATAGATTATATAGCAGATCGTTATGGGTGATCTCAACAGGTTTATGAAAATCAATCGATTTAATATCCTTTCCAAGCGATACTACGCAAATAGTAACCAATTCATTTTCAGTAAATGGTTTCGACAGATAATCCGTCATTCCCTGAGCGAAGTATTTTTCTTTAACCCCTTTAATGGCATTGGCTGTTAAAGCAATTACCGGTAAAGATTCACTAATTTCTTCCCTGATAATTTTGGTAGCTTCAACGCCATCCATTACCGGCATCTGAATATCCATAAGTACCAGGTCAACTTTTTGTTTCCGTAATATTTCAATTGCCTCAATTCCATTCAGTGCCTCCAATGTGATGGCTCCATAATTATTCAGAATAGCGGTAGCCAACAGGCGATTCATTTGGTTATCATCTACCACCAGTATCTTTTTATCTGCCAGAATATGTGTATTAATGGTAACAGTTTCCATTGAGGGCAAATCGGCAATTTTCCCTTTGCGCAATAACAATTCAAAGGATATCTGTGACCCTTGATTTTTTTCGCTGGCAATTTTGATTTCCCCACCCATTAAATTAACCAGTTCTTTAGAAATACTCAGTCCTAAACCCGTACCTCCAAATCGCCTGGTTACTGATACATCTTCCTGTGTAAATTTTTCGAATATCCTGTCTACAAATTCCTTATCCATACCAATTCCCGTATCACTTACAGTAATACGGATTCTTTGAGCCGATTCTGTATCACTTATACATTCACAGGAAATATCTACCCCCCCTTTATCCGTAAACTTAATCGCATTATTGATCAGATTCAACAAAACCTGGTTAATTCTATACGGGTCGCCAATAAGTACCTGGGGGAAATATTTATTAACTAATGATTTGGTGATGCTGATTCCTTTTTCTTCCGCTTTGTACAACATCACCTGCATAGCTTTGTCTATCACATCAGAAATATCAAATCCAATTTCTTCCAGACTAAGTTTCCCCGCTTCAATTTTTGAGAAATCCAGGATATCATTAATAATAATCAATAAATTTTCAGCGGCTTTACTGATGGTATCATTATAGAATTGTTGCTTTTCATCCAGACTGGTTTTGGCCAACTGGTGTGACATGCCCAGGATCGCATTCATTGGGGTGCGTATCTCATGACTCATGTTTGCAAGGAATTGATCTTTTGATCCGGTTAACTGCTCTGCCAGGTTTTTTGCTTTGATCAATTCTTCTTCTGCTTCCTTTCTTTCTGTAATATCGATACCAAAACCAATAATCATGGTCAGTTCATCCTGGTTATCGTATACCGGGAACATTTTCCTTAGATGGGTGATCGTTCTGCCCTGAGGATCTTTCATGCTGTCCTCCCATTCAATTGACTTACGTGTAGTTTCTACTTTGAAAAAATGCTCTCTTCTTCTTTCTGCCACAGACATATCCCTGTTTCGATACGCACAATATTCAAAATCATCCTTGCCAATAATGAATTTCCTGTATTCTTCATTACTGATGGCCCCTGGGTTTACAAACAGATATCGATGATTTTTATCGAAAACAGCAATATCTGTGGGGAGTTTATCCAGAATATTTTCGTAAAAAACTTTTTGTTTATCCAATTTATCTGCTACAGATTTGCGTTCAGATATATCACTGATAAACCCAATAAAAAATTTATGTTCTTTAATTACAATGGGAGAAATTCCCAGTGCAATATCGATTTCAACATGATCTTTCCGAACAGCCCGCATTTCGATAGACCTATTCAGTAAAGGCCCATCTCCGTTTTCCAGGTAATGTGTAAACCCATGATCATGATTCTCCCGAAATCTGACAGGGATAATAGTATCCCTTAATTTTTTCCCAACAATCTCTTCTGAAGTCCAGCCAAAAACCACTTCAGCCATCTGGTTCCACTGGGTAATTACGCCTTCTTCGTTCATTACTACAACTGCATCAATCGTATTCTGGAATATACTGTTGATTTGATCCTCGCTGTTTTTTAATGCTGCTTCTGATTCTTTTACCTGAATCAGTTTCATTTTTAATTCAAGCAATTTAATTACCTGTTTGCCAAGTATATTAAGGGCTAGTAGTTGGGTTTCATTCAAATTTCTGGGCTTATGATCTATTACACATAGAGTGCCTAAAACCAGCCCGGATTCTGTTTTTAGCGGCATGCCCGCATAAAATCCAACATGTGGGTCACCTGTTACCAATGGGTTATCAAAGAACCGATCATCTTTA
>CAIYKV010000190.1 GCA_903926855.1 uncultured Bacteroidota bacterium
AACCTCACTGTTTGTTACACTCCCTTCACTGACAACCATTTTGAATGTAACATCCGGTTTATCTTTCGTGCCTTTAACGAAAGCGCCTGTATATGGTGCTACCAAATCATTTTTCCATTCATTTACGCTGGCCTCCAGGCATTTGCTGAAATCGAAAAATATAGAAGTGATTGAGCTGATACCGCCCGCACTCAATACCGATCTGGGTGGTAAAGGTTTGCATGATACGGCTCCTCCAGTTAGTGATTTTATTGAATCGGTATTTCAACAATTAGCAGATGGCCAAACGGAAATTACTTTTGGCTTCAGTACTACTATGGCAAAGGCCAATCCGGAAGAGATCAAAATGGCGTTTAATAGGCTGAATCCGAGTTAACATAAGGGAGACTTTACGATTTGTTTTTAGTTTAGAGGGTGCTACTATTGCATAATTAATTACTGTTCATTAATGAATGGTACAGTAGCTTTAATATCCCAACAGTTTGTATATTTAACTTCCAATACTAACCATACAAGTCTTATACATGAAAAAAACGCTGCTGATAGTATCCGTTTTAGCGAATACCTGTTTACTGAATGCCCAAAAGATAGTATCAGATACCGCCCCGCAGGCTATGAAAATGGGAAATACGGTTGATGACAAAAATCCTTCGTTTAAAAATGAGCTTTTACTGGAAACCAAAACTGAATCAAAGGGAGAGGTAACGGTAAAGGGTGTGAGGGTTCCCTATAAAGTAAGTTCGGGAACCATTCCAGTTTGGGATGAAAATGGAAAACCGATTGCCGGTGTTTTCTATGTGTATTATGAAAGATCGGATGTAAGCAATCGTAATGAACGCCCATTGGTCATTTCCTTTAATGGTGGTCCGGGTACTGCCAGTGTGTGGATGCATTTGGGATATACCAGTCCAAGAAAATTAAAAATAGATGAAGAAGGTTACCCGGTTCAACCCTATGGGTTTGAAGACAACCCGAATTCAATTATTGATGCTGCGGATATTGTTTATATAGATCCGGTAAACACAGGTTTCTCCAGAATACTGGATAAAGCAACTCCCACTACCAAATTCTTTGGTGTAAATGCTGATATCAAATACCTGGCTGACTGGATCACTACATTTGTATCACGGAATAAAAGATGGGCTTCTCCTAAATTTCTGATTGGCGAAAGTTATGGAACTACACGTGTATCGGGCCTTTCATTGGAATTACAAAACAGGCATTGGATGTACCTGAATGGTGTGATATTGGTGTCACCTACTGATCTGGGTATTAAAAGAGAAGGACCGGTTAGTGCTGCATTGCGTGTTCCGTATTTTGCTGCTACTGCCTGGTACCATAAAAAACTTCCTGCTGATCTGCAATCAAAAGACCTGACTGCCTATCTGCCCGAAGTAGAGGCTTTTACTGTCAATGAATTATTACCTGCTATTACACAGGGTGGCGCTATCAATAGCGATAGAAAAAAGAAATCATTAAAAAACTTTCCCGCTATATTGGTATTGGTGAAAAGGAAGTGACTCAGTATAGTCTCGAGATTCCATTCGATTATTTCTGGAAAGAACTGTTACGAGATCAGGGAAAAACTGTTGGCAGATTAGATTCGCGCTATATTGGTATCGACAAGATTGATGCAGGTGATGGCCCGGACTATAATGCGGAATTAACTTCCTGGGAGCATTCATTTACACCAGCCATTAATATGTACTTACGGGATGAGCTGGGTTATAAAACTGATCTTGAGTATTATATATTCGGCCCCACCCATCCCTGGGATAATACCAATAACCATGCAGGAGATGATTTGCGCCAGGCCATGATGCAAAACCCTTTCCTGCATCTGTTGGTTCAATCAGGCTATTATGACGGGGCCTGTGATTATTTCAATGCCAAATACAATATGTGGCAAATGGATCCATCCGGAAAGATTCAGGACAGGATGACCTGGGAAGGCTACCGAAGCGGGCATATGATGTACCTGCGTAAAGAGGACCTCTCTAAAAGCAATGATAACTTACGAGCATTTATCAAAAAGTCAATTCCGAAATTTGGAACGCCTGCTAAGTTTTAATGGATTATCTATATTAAAGTATCGAAAAACTATTAGCCCTTGTAACTATTACAGGGGCTAATCTTTTTGTCCGATATACTCCCAGTTTTGATTTCTCAATGCTATATTAAACGAACGGATCGGGTTTTGTAATAGCCCTTCCATTTGCGCTTTATATACCAGCCATTCTTTATGCAATTCTGCAAAACGTAAACGTTCACCCTGCGTTACGGTTGGAAAACTGGTTCCATCTAATTCACCCTTTACAAATATCAGGTTAGCACTGAGTTTGTTTTCGAAATTGATTACATCATCATTGGATTGTGATTTGGGCTGTATCAATTTTTCTTCCCATTCCTGGATACTTTTCTTGATTGTATCCGCTTGTTTTATCAAGGATTTCATAGAATCTATATTAGCAGCCCTTTCCGTAAATTGTTGCAATTGCTCAGAAATTTTTCGCATTTTCACTACAGATACATGGATATCTGTAACATCATCTGAAATAGCTTTTGACAAACTATCCTGCGATGCATATTCTGCAATATTTACCTGTAGTCTTGGGTCGGGAAGTAATTCAAAATTGCTTGTATAAGATTTCTCATTCACTGTCAACTTTACCTGGTAAGTGCCGGGTATTACTTTTCTGCCACTATTACTTCCTTCAATAAATACATTGGCAATAGAGGGCATATCCGGATAATGCAGGTCCCATACAAAACGATTGAGTCCGGTTCTGATTTCTATTTTCGGATCACCGTCACTGCTATTATTACTAGTGGTTGTTTTTGGCTTTTCTGCATAAAATTTTCTGATCGATTGTCCCTTTGCATCCAGTATCTCCAATGTCAGATTTTTAGCAGAGTCTTTATTCTGCAAATGGAAATAGATGACTGCCCCTGTTGCCGGATTAGCCTGTATGGTATTTAGTTTGGCTATATCCTCATCTTTATTCCATTGTGCGTCCAGTATACTGCCGCCAGAAACTCTATATACATTTTTAACAGGTAGCAATTCTGCAAAGCTGGTAAACGCCGAGGCTTTTTTACGTAATGGTGTCAGATCATCCAATACCCAGAATGCCCTACCCTGTGTAGCCGCCAATAAATGATTCTCATGCAATTTCAAATCCGTTACGGGTGTTATCGGTAAATTCAACTGCATAGGTTTCCATTGCTGTCCACCATTATACGATATATAAAAACCAGTTTCAGTACCACAATATAAAAGTCCCTTTACCTCATTATCCTCTCTTACCACTCTTGCATAAGCGCCATAGGGTATTCCATCTGTGATTTTTATCCAGGTTTTACCATAATCGGTTGTTTTAAAAATCAAAGGAGTGAAATCGTTGAATTTATATTTATTCACTGCTACATAAGCCGTGGCTTTATCGAATGGGGATACTTCAATTGCATTGATCAGGGTGCCCTTGGCAGCTTCAGGAGTTATGTTCGTCCAGCTTTTACCACCATCCATAGTTAGCGAAACCACCCCATCATCACTACCAGTATAAATTACTCCTTTTTCATGAGGTGATTCCTTGATATAGGTAAGTGTACAATAATTTTCTCCTCCGGCACCTTCATTGGTATAAGGCGTTCCGCTGGTTCCCATACGGGCAGTATCATGTGTTGTCAGATCTGGTGAAACCGCTTTCCAGGACTTACCCATATCGGATGTTTTAAACAACACATTTCCACCATGATAAAAAACACCCGGTTCATGCATTGAATAAATAATCGGTGCATTCCAGTTAAACCGGTATTGCATATTCTTGGGTTGGAGCGATTGGTATTGCACCGGAATTTCCATGATACCGGTTCCTTCTTTCAATTTGGTATCTTGTATTTCTATCGTCCCCTGATAACTTCCGCCCATTACATAGCGGGGGTCATCTGGATTAAAAGCCAGAAAAGCAGACTCACCACCTGCGCTATAATCCCAATCACGATCTGTGACCTGGTAACCAGAAATATTCTGGCTGGCAATTTGAACAGAGGTATTATCCTGCTGGCCGCCATATACTTTATAAGGAAATTGGTTATCTGCATTTACCCGATAAAACTGAGCAGTGGGTTGGTTGTTTTGTGTTGACCATACTTTACCCCCATTGAAACTGATGGCTGCCCCCCCATCATTGGCAATAATCATATTCTGGTTATTGGTGGTACTGATCCATAATTGGTGATAGTCGCCATGTGTACCAGAAATATATTCCCAGGTTTTGCCACCATCTTTTGATTTTAACCCTGGTGAGTTCAATACATATACGATATCCTCATTTTTTGTATCGGCAATTACTTTGATATAATACCAGGCACGTTGTACCAGTCGGTGATCTTTGCTAATTCTTGTCCAATGCTTTGCCCCGTCTTCAGAAACAAATAGTCCGCCTTGCTCTTTCTGAGAATCGCTTTCTATTAATGCAAATACTTTATTGGGATTTGCGGGAGAAACTGCAATACTCATCTTACCCAATTCTTTTGGTAACCCTTCCTGTATTTTTTGCCAGGTTTCGCCAGCATCTTCTGATTTATATAAACCACTTCCTTTACCACCGCTATGCATTTCCCAGGGTAGTCTCCTGTAATCCCACATAGACGCATATAAAATACGCGGATTGGTAAGGTCCATACTCAGATCGGCACAACCGGTATTCTCATCTACAAATAATACTTTGTTCCAGTTTTTTCCACCATCTGCCGATTTATAAATCCCCCTGTCTGCAGAAGGGCCGTGAATAGCCCCTTGTGCAGCTACATATACAATATCTGGATTCTTGGGATCGATGCGAATGGCGGCAATCTGACGGGTCAGATCCAAGCCCAGGTGTTTCCAGGTTTTTCCGGCATCAGTAGATTTGTATACCCCATCTCCATAGCTTGACATGACACCTCTGGGTGCATGTTCACCCATACCCACATACACAATATTGGGGTCAGCATCGGCTACTGCCACTGCGCCTACTGAACCCGTTGCAAAATAACCATCAGAAATATTTTTCCAGGTTTGTCCGGCATCTTCTGTTTTCCATACACCTCCCCCGGTAGATCCCATATAATAGATCATCGGGTTAGCCGCAACGCCACAGGCAGCCACCGATCTTCCGCCCCGGGAAGGACCCAGATTACGCCAGAATACAGGTTTATAATAACTGGTATCATTGATAACGGGCGCTATCACCGGTACAGGTGCGGGTGCGGGTTTCTTTTTTTGGGCCAGCATACTATATGGCAAAATAAAAATGATACAGAGAGATAAAATTCTGGACAGCATTTGATGTGTTTTGATGATAGAATAGGTATCTAATATAAATCGAATTTTTGGGGAATGGAAAGACTGGACAGAACTAAGGAGAATTTATTTTCAAAAAACGAATGAATACAATGCTAAGTTACATTCCGGGTATTTTATATACTACGCAAATCGATTTGATAAAATCCTGCTATTTATATCACTCAGTTCAAAGTTTAGACTATGTATTGTAATCTCTCGTGATCACAATAAAAGATACTGTTATCGGTCAGATGTAAGGCCCATAAAATTTGAGAAAAAATTAAATACTTATATTGTCTTTTTATTCATAGTCACCAGAAAGGAAATAAACGATTGCATATGAATTTTTCGAAAATCAACAGGATATTACTGATTGCCTCGGGGTTATGGTTTTTTGGAGAAGGTTTATTTGGGCCTTTATTTGCTGTGTTTACAGAAAAAATAGGAGGAGATATACTCGATGTAACCTGGGCCTGGTCAATCTATTCTGTTTCATTAGGACTTTTATATTTTCTAACCGGTAAACTCATCAACAGATCAAAGTATAAAGAAGAAGTAATGGTTTTTGGTTATTTGCTAAATACGCTATTTACTTTCTCGTATATTTTTGTACATAACAGTACTGAATTATTTATTGTACAGATTGGACTGGCAATTGCTGAATCATTA